>JBILTD010000173.1:0-3971 GCA_044371695.1 Crocinitomicaceae bacterium
GTCAAATTCGAAGCACATCCAGAAGTTCTTTCTTTGGAGGTGGGTGCTACTTTTATTGTTGAATGATTTCATTTCCTGATGGAAAGATCAATTTAAATATTTGAAAAATTTATCGAAAAGGAATCTTCTTTTTTCATTAACATCAATCAATCTTTAGAATAAGGTAACTCCCATTGGCTAAGCTCACATAAAGGGTGTTTTCGATTGTTGTCATGCTGAGGCAATTGCCGTTGTAGATTTTTTTCCAGGTTTTTCCACCGTTTTTACTCACATTGATTCCGTTTGTGCCGCAAGCGTAATAGCGATCCTTGACCTTGATTACGCAAGATCGATAGCCACTCGGGCCTTTTTTGGGTGCTTGCCAGGTTTTTCCTCCGTCTGTCGAATAAAAGCAGGTATTCTTAGTTTCATTAGGAGCTAAGTAATTGCCGCCGACGGTCATGATTTCATTTTTGTCGGAAAGTGCCATGGCATAAGGGCCGCAAGTGGGGCAGGAAAGATAGGGTAGTTCTGAAATTTCCCATGTTGATCCTTGGTCTGGGGAATGAAAGAAGCGGGCGCTCAGGCCTCCTGAAACAAAGTAAAAATGTCCGTTTAAAACCTGATTGGTTTGTCCGCTAGCTGCATACGCTGCTTCGCCCTGATTTGCTTGAATTTTAGTAGGTGTAGGTTCCCAATTGAGGCCTCCGTCCAAGGATCGAAAAGTACAAAACTCATTGGCTACTGGGTCTCCGATAAGGAATAAGGTGTCGTTGTCAAAGGCAAGCCCGTCAAGGAAGATGGGTTGACCTTGCCAACTAAATGAAATGATCTCTGGTTGGCTTTCTCCGTTTGTAATTCTAATCAGGTGGCTTCTGTCGTTGCTTTGCATGGCCAGCAGAAATCTAGAGCTATAGGCAAGATCTCTGATTTCCCGATAATTGCTATCGAGCTGAAAGGTTTGGATGGTTTTTAAGGACGGGCTCAATACACGAATGTTTGCCAAGTTTGACCCGACTACTATTTTTCTAGTTGGTAGCGTAATTAAAGCCCTTTCATGTTCTTTTTTAGCGCCAGGCGTTCTTGGAATGTAAACCTCTATCTGTGCTACCGCATCAAAAGAGAGCAGTAAAAAAAGAAAACAAAATGTTAGGGTTTTCATAAGCTAAATGATTAAATAAATGATCATGAGAATCATGACTTTTCTTTGCGCATGCTACTTTCTGAATCGCTCCTCGAAACGCACTTTGGCTTGCGTCTTTAAAGTGATTAAGTCTGCAGGAGCTTGGCGCTTCCAGCGTTTGTGAGACCATAGCCATCTGCTCGGGTCTTGTGCTATAGCAGTTTCAAGAATCGATGCATGTTTTTCAGTAATCTGACCGTAGTCAAGTTGCTTTGCATCCTGAGTAATCACTTCAAATGAAACTTTGTAAATACCTCTTTTAGAATTTGTTATATTTACATAGACAACAGCGCAGTCATAGGCATTGGCGAGATACTCGGGGCCAAAAATGATAGGGCTTTCAACGCCTAAAAAGTTCGTCCAGTAGGCTTTATCTGCGCTAGCAGGTGCTTGATCAGCTAAAACCAAAAGCACAGGATTCTTCTTTTCAAAAGCCATTTTATAGTTGTCCTGATGAACAACTGTAAGGCCAAATCTTTCTCTTTTTTGAGTGAGTTTTTTGTCCCAGAAAGCAGCGCTTAGGGGCATCCCAATACCATAGCAAGGTTTGTCGAACCAGAGCGCTGTTGCACTGATGAGCCATTCCCAATTGTTGAAATGGCTTGATACCAAAATGATGGGTTTATTGATTGTTTTTAAGCGTTCCAATTCGGCAAGATCAGCGGGCGAAAAGTGCTTGTTGATGTCTTGAGCAGAGAAACTGAAGTTTTTGATGGATTCAATCATGACATCGGCTAAAAAATCGTAGTAAGCATGGCATAAAGCTTTGATTTCTGATTCAGATTTTTGAGAAAATGCTAAACGGAGGTTATCCATGATGACTTTTCTGCGATAAGGAAGAATATTTTTAAAGAGAAAGCTTAGCAAATTAGATAGTACATAAAGCCACCGCAACGGGAGTAAGGACAGGGGGTAGGCCAATATGTAATAAACCAAAGCTGCCATCAGAACTGGTATTTATCTTTCCACCACACTTGAATTTGCCTCGCTAATTCTTGTTCTTTAGCACTGCTACCCGGATGAATGAAGTTGGTGCCAGCAATTTCTGAAGGTAAAAATTCTTGGTCATAGAAATTACCCGGATGATCGTGGCTGTAGTTGTAGGCTTGCCCATAACCCAATTCTTTCATGAGTTTAGAAGGGGCATTGCGCAGGTGTAACGGCACTGAAAGGTCACCGGTTTCTTGGACCAATGCTTGGGCTTGGTTGATGGCCATGTAACACGCATTGCCTTTTGGTGAGCCAGCCAAGTAAATGGTGCATTGGCTCAGGATGATTCTGGATTCTGGCCAGCCCACATTTTCAATAGCCGAAAAACAAGTGTTGGCAATGAGTAGGGCATTGGGGTTGGCAAGGCCGATGTCTTCGGCTGCTAAAATAACGAGTCTGCGTGCAATAAATTTGGGATCTTCTCCGCCTTCAACCATTCTGGCGAGCCAATAAACGGCTGCATTTGGATCTGAACCGCGCACAGATTTGATAAAAGCTGAAATGATGTCGTAGTGCTGCTCGCCGTCTTTGTCATAGCGTGCAAGGCTTTGCTGGGCATTTTGCAAGACTACTTCATCAGTGATTTCAATTTTTGCTTGCCCTTGAAAAGTACCGATGATGATTTCAAAAACGTTGAGTAATTTTCGGGCATCGCCACCAGAAATTCTGAGTAAGGCATTGGTTTCGGTTAGTGTAATTTCTTTCTGCTGTAAGATGCTATCTTCTAACAATGCTCGATTTAAAAGCGCGAGCAAATCTTCTTTGCTGTGCTGCTCTAGGGTATACACTTGACAACGCGAAAGTAGGGCTGAAATGACCTCGAAGGAAGGATTTTCAGTGGTAGCACCAATGAGGGTGACGATTCCTTTTTCAACGGCACCCAACAAGGAATCTTGCTGCGCTTTTGAAAAGCGATGAATTTCATCAATAAAAAGAATGGTGCCTTTGGGCTGAAACATCCCGCCGCCTTGTACCTGAGCGATGACATCGCGCACGTCTTTGACACCTGAAGAAATGGCAGAAAGCGTATGGATGGGTCTTTGTAAATGAGCCGCAATTAAAGTGGCAAGCGTAGTTTTTCCTACCCCGGGAGGCCCCCAAAAAATCATGGAAGGAATAACACCGGCTTCAATAGCCCTGCGCAATGCTGCGTTTGGGCCAAGTAAATGCTGTTGACCAATGTAGTGGTCGAGCGTTTTGGGCCGCATGCGTTCAGCTAATGGAGCATTCATTACTCAAAGATAAGCAAACTAATTTTAGTATCTTCGTGGCAAAACACGATTCAATGAATGTCTACCTCGACAACGCAGCCACTACGCCTGTAGCCCCAGAAGTAGTGGAGGCAATGGTTCCGGTTCTTTTACAAACTTTTGGTAATCCATCCTCGACGCATGCTTTTGGCCGTCAAGCCAAGGCTCTTCTTGAAAATTCAAGACGTCAAATTGCAAAATATTTAAACTGTGCACCTTCAGAACTCATTTTTACTTCTGGAGGCACTGAAGCAGACAACATGGCCTTGCATGCGGCTGTTACCCAAATGGGCGTGAAGCGCATCATTACTTCTGCCGCTGAACACCATGCAGTAGGGCATACGGCTGATGCCTTGAAGGACCACGAGCACATTGAAGTTGTGAATTTAACACTCGACTCAAAGGGAAATATAGACCTCAGAGAACTCGAGGCTTTATTACAAGCGCCTGAAAAAACAATTGTGTCCTTGATGCATGCCAATAATGAAATTGCCACCTTGTTGCCGCTTGAAAAAGTTTCGAAGCTGTGTCGTCAGTACGGTGCGCTGTTTCATTCTGATACTGTTCAG
>JBILTD010000174.1:0-3965 GCA_044371695.1 Crocinitomicaceae bacterium
GAAAGGCGGGTGCCTTGTCCTGTTTTTTGCATGTTGATTTCAACAGAGTACAAAACATTAAAACAAAAAAGCCTTGGCAACAACAACTAATTCAACCCGAATTAATTTTGCTTCAAGCAAAAACCAATTTGAATATCCAGACTTTCTGGAAATTCAGTTAAAGTCTTTTCAAGAATTTTTCCAGTTGGAAACAACTCCGGAAAACAGAGAAAGTGAAGGACTTTTCAAAGTGTTTGCTGAAAATTTCCCAATTACGGATACCCGCAACCAATTTGTTCTTGAATTTTTGGATTATTTTATTGATCCACCGCGCTACACCATTGAAGAGTGTATCGAACGTGGCCTCACTTACAGTGTGCCACTCAAAGCAAAATTGAAGCTCTATTGTACCGATCCTGAGCACGAGGATTTCGAAACAATCGTTCAGGATGTTTATTTAGGTACAATTCCTTATATGACTCCGAAAGGATCATTCGTGGTTAACGGTGCAGAGCGCGTTATCGTGTCTCAGTTACACCGTTCACCTGGTGTGTTCTTCGGACAGTCTCGCCATGCAAACGGTACCAAATTATATTCGGCGCGTATCATTCCATTCAAGGGTTCTTGGATCGAATTCGCAACGGATATCAACAACATCATGTATGCATACATCGATCGTAAAAAGAAGTTACCTGTAACTACGCTTTTCCGCGCTATCGGTTATGAAACAGACCGCGATATCCTCGATATCTTTGGTTTGGCTGATGAAGTAAAGGTCAACAAGGCTAACTTGAAAAAATTAATCGGACGTCGTCTTGCGGCAAGGGTTCTTAAGACCTGGATCGAAGACTTCGTAGATGAAGATACAGGAGAAGTTGTTTCTATTGAAAGAAATGAAGTGATCCTTGACCGCGAATTAATGATTGGCGAGGAGCACCTTGATGCCATCATGGATTCTGGTGCAAAGTCACTTATTCTCCACAAAGAAGATGGTAACTCTACTGACTATACCATCATCTACAACACGCTTCAAAAAGATACATCTAACTCTGAAAAAGAAGCTGTTGAACACATCTATCGTCAATTACGTAACGCAGATCCACCAGATTATGAAACGGCAAAAGGTGTTTTTGAGAAATTATTCTTCTCTGACGCTCGTTATGATTTAGGTGAGGTAGGTCGTTACCGCTTAAATAAAAAATTAAACCTTGATGCAAATGAAGAGTCTCGTGTATTAACAAAGCACGATATCATCATGATCATCAAGTATCTGATTGAGCTCATCAACTCTAAAGCTGATATCGATGATATCGACCACTTATCAAATCGTCGTGTTAGAACAGTTGGTGAACAACTTTATTCTCAATTTGGTGTAGGTCTTGCTCGTATGGCTCGTACCATCCGTGAGCGCATGAACGTTCGTGACAACGAAGTATTTACTCCGATTGACTTGATCAATGCCAAGACTCTTTCTTCGGTGATCAATTCATTCTTCGGAACCAATCAGTTGTCTCAGTTCATGGATCAAACCAATCCATTATCTGAAGTAACGCACAAGCGCCGTTTATCGGCACTCGGGCCAGGCGGTCTCTCTCGTGAGCGCGCAGGTTTCGAGGTACGTGACGTTCACTACACACACTACGGTCGTTTGTGTACAATTGAAACACCAGAAGGACCAAACATTGGTTTGATTTCTTCATTGTGTGTATTCGCTAAAGTGAACAAATTAGGTTTCATTGAAACGCCTTACCGTCGTGTAGACAACGGTCGTGTTGTTTTCGAAGAAAATCCGATTTACTTAGCTGCTGAAGAAGAAGATTCAAAAACTATTGCACAAGCAAACGCGAAAATCGACGACAAAGGTAATTTCCTATCAGATCTTGTAAAGGCAAGATACGAAGGAGACTTCCCTGTTGTAGCGCCGAAAGAGTTGAGTTTGATGGACGTAGGTGCCAACCAAATCGCTTCTATTGCGGCCTCTTCGATTCCGTTCCTAGAGCACGATGATGCCAACCGCGCACTCATGGGCTCGAACATGCAACGTCAGGCCGTTCCACTTTTACGTCCGAGCTCTCCAATTGTCGGTACCGGTATTGAACAATTAGTGGCACGTGATTCACGTGTACTTATCAATTCAGAAGGTACAGGTACAGTTGAGTACGTTGACGCAAACGAAATCGTAATTCGTTACGACTGGAACGACCAAGATAAACTTGTAAGTTTTGACAGCGAGGTAACTCGTTATTCACTTACTAAATTCATGAAAACCAACCAAAGTACTTGTATCAACCTCAAGCCAATTGTCCGCAAGGGTGACCGCGTTGAGAAAGGTCAGGTTCTTTGTGAAGGATACGCAACTCAAGCTGGTGAACTCGCACTAGGTCAAAACCTTAAAGTGGCTTTCATGCCTTGGAAAGGTTATAACTTCGAGGATGCGATCGTGATTTCAGAAAAAGTTGTCCGCGATGACATCTTTACCTCTATTCACATCGACGAATATTCACTTGAAGTACGCGACACAAAACGCGGTATGGAAGAATTAACTTCTGACATTCCTAACGTTTCTGAAGAAGCTACTAAAGACCTCGATGAAAACGGACTCATCCGCATCGGTGCTGAGATCAAAGAAGGCGATATCCTTATCGGTAAAATCACGCCAAAAGGAGAAACGGATCCATCACCAGAAGAGAAACTCCTAAGAGCTATCTTCGGTGACAAAGCCGGAGACGTTAAAGATGCTTCTTTGAAAGCTGGTCCATCACTTCGCGGTGTTGTTATCGAGAAGAAATTGTTCTCTAGAGCTATCAAAGATCGCAAGTCTAAATCTCAAGACAAGCCAATGCTTGAGTCTCTAGATGCCGACTACCAACGCGATTTCGCCGCCCTCCGCGATAAACTTGTAGAAAAACTACTTGTTATCCTTGGTGAGCAAAAATCGTCTGGTGTATTCAACAACTTCAAAGAAGAGTTGATCAAAAAAGGCACTAAATTCTCAAACAAAGCACTTAGCGCACTTGACTACGCAATCGTAAATCCATTGAACTGGACAGCTGATGCTGAAACCAACCAATTGATTTCTCGCGTGATCCACAATTTCAATATCAAAGCGAACGATTTACTTGGTAACTACAAGCGCAAGAAATTCCACATTTCTGTTGGGGATGAACTTCCTGCCGGAATCGTGAAATTGGCTAAAGTTTATGTTGCTAAAAAACGCAAGCTAAAAGTTGGAGATAAAATGGCGGGTCGTCACGGTAACAAAGGAATTGTCGCAAATATCGTTCGTCAAGAAGATATGCCATTCCTTGAAGACGGAACACCTGTTGACATCGTACTTAACCCACTTGGGGTACCATCTCGTATGAACCTCGGACAGATCTACGAAACTGTTCTTGGATGGGCTGGTGAAAAGCTCGGTGTCAAGTTTGCAACGCCAATTTTTGACGGTGCAAAACCAGAAGAGATCAATGACTGGACAGACAAGGCAGGTGTACCGCGCTCAGGTAAAACTTATCTTCATGATGGTGGTACTGGTGAGCGTTTCCACCAACCTGCTACAGTTGGTATCATCTACATGTTGAAACTATCTCACATGGTAGACGATAAGATGCATGCTCGTTCTATCGGACCATACTCACTTATTACACAACAGCCGCTTGGTGGTAAAGCACAATTCGGTGGTCAGCGTTTTGGTGAGATGGAAGTTTGGGCACTTGAGGCCTTTGGTGCAGCCAATATCCTTCAAGAGATCCTTACTGTGAAATCTGATGACGTCATGGGTCGTGCCAAAGCATATGAATCCATTGTTAAAGGTGATAACATTCCTGAACCAGGAATTCCTGAATCTTTCAATGTATTGCTACACGAGTTACGCGGATTGTGTCTCAACGTGTCAATGGATTAATTAAAATACTAACGTAAATAGTCGAGATAAAATGGCTTTCAAAAAAGAAACTCCAAAAAAGCAAAGCAGCTTCAATAAAATC
>JBILTD010000034.1:0-12028 GCA_044371695.1 Crocinitomicaceae bacterium
ACGCTTTATGCACTGCTGTTCACCATTGTGATCATGTTCAGCTTAAAAGGGCAATTGATTGCGCAATTACCTTTTGATGTGCTTCAAGTTGCCATACCTCTGGTTATTTTCTTTCTTGTGATGTTCTTTTTAATGTTTTGGGTTGCCAAAAAAAGTGGAGCCACTTATGCTGAAACTGCAACGGTTGCCTTTACGGCAGCTGGGAACAACTTTGAGTTAGCTATTGCGGTTTCCATTGGCGTATTCGGACTCAATTCAGGGCAAGCATTTGCTGGAGTCATTGGCCCTTTGGTAGAGGTTCCTGCACTGATTTTATTGGTGAAAGCAAGTCTTTATTTGAAAAAATATTTCCATTCGAAATAATGAAATCAATAGAATGAAAATCAAGGATTTCAACTTTATATTTTTATTTGCTAATTTATAATTCAATACTTTGAAAAAGAACATTTTAGTGCTTTGCACCGGTAATAGTTGTAGAAGCCAAATAGCAGAAGGATATTTGCGCTTTTTTCATGGCGCCGTTGCAAATATTTATAGTGCAGGTGTTGAAACGCATGGGGTAAACCCACGGGCAATTGAAACGATGCAAGCAGATGGCATAGATATTTCAGTACATACCTCAAATCATGTCGATGAATATCTAGACATCAACTTTGACTTGATTTTAACCGTTTGTGACCACGCCAGTGAGCGCTGCCCAATTTTCCCGAGCACTGCTAAACGCCTGCATCATAACTTTCCAGACCCCGCAAAAGCGACCGGATCGGAGCAAGAAATCCAAGAAGCTTTTGCAGCAGTCCGCGAAGAAATCAAATCCTTTTGTCAGCAACTCGAGCCATAGATTGTTTGCCGAGATCCTCTAACGGGATTCTATGAATGACATCCAGGTGCTTGTATTCAGTCGGGGACAAGCCTGTCATCTTTTTGAATTGATTGGATAAATGAGCAATACTGCTGTAGTGCATCTTGTAAGAAATTTCAGATAAATTCATTTCTCCGTAAAGCAATAATTCTTTGATGCGTTCAATTTTATGGATGATGATAAACTGTTGAATGGTAATTCCGTTTTCGGCCCGAAATACATTTGACAAATACGTGTAATTCAAGTTTGTTTTCTCACTGAGGTAAACGGAGAAATTGGTCTTGATGTGCTCCTCCGAATAATGGATCATTTGAATGATGACGGCCTTGATCCTTTCCGAAAGTTGAGATTTTGAATCGATGATCAAATCATAGCCCTCTTGTTTGAGTTTGTATTTGAAATCAAGCTCTTGGATCATACTTAATTTCTGAGCCAATTCTACTTCGCCTAAGCCAACAGAAATAGAAATAATCCCCATGTCTGTTAGTAGTGCTGATACTTGACTTATACATCGATGGCTAACCATATTTTTGATGAAAATTTTCATAAGCGGTGGTTTTAATGATCGAAGTTAAGGCCTGTAATTATTGATCTATTTGCAAAATTCTACTGAAGTTTTGCAATGTTTAGCGCACTCAATGCAACTTAAAAGGCGCTTCATCTAACTGATACGATCCGTCTACAGGAAAAGTAGACCATTCGTTTTTGCCGACCCGATGATAGATTTCACATTGCAAGCCAAATTCTGTAAAAAGCTGCACTTTGAAATCTTTGGCTTTGATTTGTGGGTTAAATACAAACATGCCCTCTTTTTTATTCGTAGAGCAAGCCTCAATCAGATCCCTGGTTTTATGCGCAAAGTGCTCCTTTTGCAAATGTGCATGCTTGGAATGATCTGTTTTTGGCGCTTCTTTGTAATAAAGCTCGATCAACAGAAAAGGAAAAAAAGCATTGAAATCAGCTTGTAGCGCTGAAACTTTGCGGTGTTGGTAAATTTCTAAATGCATCATGAGACGAGTACGATTGGGTAGTTAGGTTGAGAAAAAGAATTGGGTAATTGTTGAACACGCATTTGATTGAGGTGATGCTCAATGCGGTTGCGCGCCATTAAATAGGTGGTTGTCGCTTCCGCTCCTTGATTGATATTCACTTCATTGGCTTCAATACCATCTAAGCAGCCACCAGAAATAGGGTTGTAAACAATTTGCCGCAATTGATTCTTACCTAAATACCAATCAAAAGCTTGTTTCATTTGTAGAAGGTAGCGTTTATTTCCGGTTAATTCATAAAAAGTTGAAAGTGCCAAAATGGTGTAGGCCACGTCAATAGGTTGCTCTCCAGAGCTAGCTGTCTGTAAACCAGGCTCATACCAAGTCTGATTTGAAATCACTGTAAAATGCTCATTTTGAAATTGTAGCTCACATAAGTAATGAAAGCTCTTGATGGCAATTTGCTGAAAATTTCGATTGCCATCAATTTGAGATACCATGAGGAGTGCTTCAGGCAAGACCGCATTGGCATAGGTAATTTTCGATTCAAACCAAAGATGGGAAGTTGTATGATGCAAGCGGTAATTTGCGGCTAAGCGACTGGCTAACTTTTGTAAGAGTTCATTGATTTGTGGATCTTTAAAAACCTCGTTGTATTTGATCAATCCTTTGATACTAAAGGCAATGGCGCGTGGCGAATACATGTGTTCAAGTGCGTCAATTGCCTTGCGCAGCATGCGTTGAGTAAGTCTGAAATAATTTGGGTTAAATAAGTGATGCAAGGCCATCATGGTGCCTAAGGCCCAAATAGCTCTCCCGTTGGCATCGTCCAAATTTTCGACGTGGTTCTGGGTACTGATTTTTTTGTCTGCATCTAAATAGTTGTAAAAGCGGCCATTGGGCTGTTGCATGCGCTGTATGAATTCAAAATGCACTTTGATATTGGACAGCACACTGTTGTCAGATTTCAATTCATAGTAGTCAAGTAAGGCAATTAAGGCCCGAGCGTTGTCATCGAGTGTATAACCCGAACTCAATTGCGGTTCTTCTGCCTTGCAAAATTGCAACATCCCAATATTAGTTGTGCAGCCATGAAAATGACTCAGGTTATAGGCCGGCAAACTAAAATGCAAAGGTTTGACCTTTTTTGAATGACAGCGCTCAATAAGATTCATGTGCTGTATGGCTACATTTTGCCAAGCAGAAGGCCTGATTTGTTGCAAGGCCGCTTGTTTCATAGACGACAAGCGTTCTGGTGCATTTAAAATCGTTTGAATGGCAGCAGCCATTTGCGCTGCATCATTGAAGTCTATGACAATACCTGCAGGGCCGAGACTATCATTTGCTTGTGGAATTGCGGTAGAGACAATAGGGCAACCACAAGCCATGGCATAGGCAAAAGTGCCACTCACGGCCTGATTCGGATCGATGGAGGTAAATAAGTAGATGTCGGTTGCTTGCAAGTAATCTTCGAGCGTCTTTTTGTCTACAAAGGAGTTGACAAAGCGAACATTTTTAGTCAAATCTAGAAAGCTGATCAACTCCTCTAAATACATCCGGTAACTTTCACCCTCGGTCTTGAATACTTCAGGATGCGTTTTCCCTATGATCAAATAAAGCACATCTGGATTTTCCTGGACTACTTTAACCAAGGCATAAAGTGCAGTTTCAATGCTTTTTCCTCGACTTAATAAACCAAAAGTGGAGAGCACAGGGCGCGTGCCCAAGTTCAGCTTCGCTTTTAATTCATTGGGTTCTTTATAAGCGATAAGCGGAATTCCATGCTGAATAACACGGCACTTTGTGCTCGGGCATACGTAATGCTCACCAAGCAAACGAGCACTTGCATTGGTCAGGCAAATGACAAATTTTGAACGCCTAATTAATTCATTGACGACTTTAAAACGCAACTCATCTGGTGTTGGTAAAATGGTATGAAAAGTAGTAATGACAGGTATCTTGATTTTTTTCAAAAACTCCAGTAAATAAGCACCATAAGCACCACCGAAAAGTCCAAATTCATGTTCAATGAGAATGACATCGTATCTTTTTTCCGAATTGAGTTGCTTCGCTAAGGCATGATAAGACCTCAAGTCATCCACCTTTAAAACCTGGGTAACAGGCGCTTTGTAAGCCAACTTTGTTTGGCTATTATCGAGCGCACATAAATCGATATGGCAGCTGCCACTGAATTTTTCCAAGATGCTTTCTCTGAGGTCGTGGCTAAAGGTTGCTAAACCGCATTCTCTCGGCAGGCTACTACTCATGAGTAGTACCTGATAATGTTGCTGGTTCTGAAATTGAGACATGGTAGTAGTCGTTTATGTAAATAAATTTTCAACCAAAGCCGCCTTTAAGTCTGCAACCGAAACTTTAGCGCAGGCAATACAGGTGTCGGCTGCACCGTAATAGATGTACAACTGTGCATCGTAGAAAAGACAAGCTGTTGGGAAGACAACATCAGGCACATTTCCAAAGCGTTCGTAATCCATTATCGGCTCCAAAATCGGGTAGGGCAGTTGTGCTAAAATGTGCATGGGGTCATCGATATCGAGCAGCGCTACATGAATCTGGTAAGTAATCTGCCCTTGAGATTCAAATGCCGCGTGAAAAATGAGAATCCAACCCAAATCAGTTTCAAATGGAGGACAACCTGCACCGACATAATTGGGCTGATTCAGATGAAATTGAAAATTTAGAGTGTGCGCATCTTTTTCATTTAAAAAATTGAACCAAAATATTGGCGTAAGGTCGCTTAATGATGCTACAGCTGTTACTAAAATAGAAGGTTTGATTCGGTGAAAAAAGTAGAGTTTTTGCTTGATTTTTCTTGGAAAAAAAACCAAATTTTTGTCCCAAATTTTCAGGGAACCTTTTGTAAAACGCTCCTCTCCAAGAGGTATTTCTGGCACGATGATCCCAGCGCGCGAGAACTCCTTTAAATCTTTACTCAATAACAGTGCACCAAGGGCATTTTTTCCGTCAAAAGCGGTGTAACTCAAAAAGAAGTATTGATCGATTTTTACAATGCGAGGATCTTCAATACCCATGCGTTCTTTTGGACCTTCAGGAGAAACTACTGGCTTTTGATCACGTAGTTTAACAGTAAGTGGATCTGACAGCAGACAGTGCCCAAGTGTTGAAACCATATTGCTTGAAACTGCTCTGTAAAACATATGTATTTGTCCTTTAAATGTAATAACTGCTGGATTCAAAACTCCTTTTGCTTCAAAAGCAAGTTCTGTTCTTTCTAGTACAATTCCTGCTCTTTCGATTAGCAACATATGGTTCAGTGCCTTGCTTTAAAAATGGTTGGCTGAATGATACACAGCAGTCGCTTCATTGGTTGTTTCTTTTTGTTTTTCTTCTGTTGCTTCTGCACGATTCATGGCCAAAAGCAGTTGTTCAGCCAACAGATGTAGCGCATTTTTCACTACAGGCGACTTAATTCCCATTTGGTTTGTCAGAGCATCCCACAAATGGCTATAGCCTTGCGCTTTGGTTTGCTCATCTTGCGCTGGCGACGTAAGAACCTGCTTTACTGTTTCGGTTAAGGCCTGAATCGGTGAAAAGAGTTGCCTAACCTCTTCTAGGTTTTGAACTAAGTCTTTTTCCTGGGTATTTTGTAATTGATACAAACTACTTAATTGATTTTCAAGTTCATTGATAGTTTTCATGGCTTTTATATTTAAAAAACTAAAAGGCATCCTGATACATCTGTTTGAGCAACCTACTTTGCAAGCGTTGTTTGATAAGCTTGGCGGCAAAAAGTACCACGAGCAAAAGGATACATCCGATTGCAACTGCTAAAAGACCAAAGCCAAAAGCATAATTTTGCAGGATATCTGAAAAGTAAAAACCTAAGGCCAAGCCTGAAAAAGCCAGAAACAAGGCCAAAAGCAAGCCTATAAAAAGCTGTAAGAGCAACATAGAGCTCATCATTACTGTGCGCTTGAGTATCTCCAACTTGACAATCTCTGTTGTTGTTTTGACATATTGCTTGAGTTGTTCACTCATTTCTGTGAGGGTTTGATCTGGTTTCATGTTGCTTTTAATTTATGGAGATAAAAAAACCAGCGCGAACGCTGGTTTTCGCTAGAATGTTTAAGCTTTCTCAGCAAGCTCCTTCTTGTCATTGGCAAATCCCATCGTATGAGAAAGGTCGCTAGCAAGTTTCTTGGCTCCGCCTGACAGCTTATGACGTGTAACACTGCCTTTATCTGGTGCGAAGAGTACGCCTAATAAGGCGCCAACAGCTGCTCCGGCTACAGCAAGTGTAACATAAGTCGAGGTGTTTGTTTTTGGAGTTTCCATGATTGAAAAATTTAAAAAGTGAATAAATATTGTATAATTCAAATTTATATAATGTTTATATACAGTTATTTACATAATTATATATAAAGTTTGCATTTAAATTAGAAAGTACTCCAACCAGCGTCTGCCACCAAGATTTCTCCATTGATCATCGAGGATTCATCAGAAGCCAAAAACAAAACAACTTCAGCTATTTCTTTTGGTTGGCCAATCCTCGGATTCAGCTTCATGCCATTGACCAACAATTCATTCATTTCTGTAGAAACTTTAGAATAATCTATGGTATTACCAATATTGGTAGCAATGGCACCTGGTGCCACTGCATTGCAGCGCAATCCCTTATTTGCATACAGATACCCCGTATTTTTAGTAAGTCCGTTTAAAGCAAACTTACTTGCCGTATAAGCAGCGCCTGCTCTGGCACCCTGAACACCACCTATCGAACTTACATTAATGATGTTTCCTTTTTTATGATGCAAAAAATGCGGAATCAATAGGCGCATCAACATAAACGGCCCTCTTAAATTGACATTCATGATCCGATCCCATTGAGAATTGGTAACATCAGCAACTGCTTCGAAATTATCCATTACCCCGGCATTGTTAACCAAGATTTGAATTTGGCCAAATTCTTTGATGGCGTTACTTACTAAGATCTCAATTTCTCTTTCCTTGGTGATGTCACACAGAATGGTGTGTAAGCGGGTACCTTTCTGAGGCGCTTCTTGTTGTAAGGCATCTAAAGCTGAACTATTGATATCTGTGGCAATTACCGTACAATCTTCTTGTAAAAATCGGTAGGTAACATCTCGTCCTATTCCGGAGGCGGCGCCTGTTACTATGGCTACCTTTGCGTTTAGTTTTCCCATAATTGTTGATTTTGATTAGATGAAAAGTGTGTATTGATTATGCACAAAGGTGTGCTTAAATACATGGTTCGACTTACGGCATTCTGTTTTAGATTTACATAAATCGCACCTTATAACTTTTCAAATTTCTCACACCTTTTTACAACTTACTTTTTTGAATTCATCCGACTTTGGCGCATGGAAAATTTTGAAAACCAAACCGGACTCAACCATGATCAGGTCAAGGAACTGCAAAAAAAACACGGTAAAAATTCAAATAGCACCGCTCAAAAAAGCACTTTTCTCAAGCAATTGGTTCAAATTGGGACCGATCCACTTTTTTTGCTGTTAATCCTTTGTGGCCTGCTGTATTTTTTACTCGGCGATTTTCAAGCAGGTAGTATCTTTTTGGGCTGGACCCTTCTTGTTGCCATGAGTAGTGTTTTTCAGCAGTACAGGACACAACATGCCTTAGCGGCTTTACAGCAATTAGCGCCAATTCTTAGTCATGTAATTCGAGATGGATTAGCGCAGCAGATAAATAGCGAAGATTTAGTACCCGGAGACCTCGTACTTCTTACAGAAGGAAATCGATTGGCAGCTGATGGCGTGTTGTTAGGCTCATCTGTTTTATCGGTAGATGAGTCAATTATAAGCGGAGAGGCATTGGCGGTTCAGAAGTCTGAGGACGACAAGCAGCTATTTAGCGGCACATTGGTAGCCAAAGGACGCGGTCTGATGCGCGTGACAGCTATCGGAAAGCAGTCTAACATCGGGAAAATCAATGCACTTTTAAAAGCAGAAACAAGCCTTGAGCACTCTCCGATTAAAAAACAAATCCAAAAATTAGTTAGGTTTCTACTCGTCATCGCACTGCTCGTTTGCACGTTTATTACAATTACTTATACGGTCATGCGCTCGGATTTTATGAGTGCCTTTCTAAACGGACTTGCCGCGGCGATGGCTATTTTACCAGAAGAATTCCCGTTGGTCTTTGGCCTTTTTATTAGCCTCGGAGCTTGGCGCATGACCCAACAAAAAGTACTTACCAGAAAGCTTGGAGCGATTGAATGGTTAGGAACAATCTCAGTGTTATGCACCGATAAAACTGGCACGCTCACTGATAATAACATGAGTGTGCATACGTATAGCACTGAATTTAAAAATCAATCTGTTCAAGGCTTACAGAAAAAAAGCCAAGCAGTACTCAATTTAGAACGCTGCGCAATACTTGCCACACCCAAGCGCAGCCATGATGCCATCGAAAAGGCCATACGAAAGCAAATTGCAAAACATAAAGACCTCGATTCGTTTGAGCTCATTAAAGAATATGAACTCACTAGTGACAGTTTGGCCATGACGCTAGTTTATAAAAATGGCCATGGCGCTTTTGAAGTCTACTGTAAAGGAGCTCCTGAAGCTATTTTGAAGCTCTGTAAGCTCACGGAACAAGAAACACAAGAACAATTAGTTCAAATAGAACAATTGGCCGCACAGGGCTTAAGAGTGCTTGGATTTGCAAGCGCCAAATGGACTTCAAATCCTTTACCCAATGCACAAAACCAATTTTCATATGAGTTTAGCGGATTCATTGGCTTTGAAGATCCAATCAGAACAGGTGTTCAAAAAGCAATTCTAAAATGTCAGAAGGCCGGTATTCGGGTACTCATGCTTACCGGGGACTACCCGACAACCGCACTTAGTATTGCTAAACAAGCAGGGTTTAAGGAGCCAATCGATTTGGTTTTGGGAAACAGCACCAATTTTAATGAAGCTTTACAAAAAGCTGCTAAGAACCCTAATAATTCAATTTTTGCTCGTTTCAGGCCCGAACAAAAGCTACTACTTGTCGAAGCACTGCAAGCAAATGGCGAAATCGTGGCCATGACTGGTGACGGCGTTAACGATGCGCCTGCCTTAAATGCAGCTGACATTGGCATCTCAATGGGGAAGAGGGGGTGTGACGTTGCCCGGGAAGCTTCTGCATTAATTTTACTCGATGACAACTTTACGCACATCGTTAGTGCCATTCATTTAGGAAGAAATATCTTGGATAAACTTCAAAAAGCTTTATTGTACATCTTGGCCATTCATGTGCCAATCATCGGTCTTTCTATTTTGCCAGCGATCTTTCAATCTGTACCTGTATTACTCATGCCGATGCACATTGTCTTACTCGAATTGCTCATTGATCCCATTAGTACCCTGGCATTTGAATCTGCAGCAGCCGAAGGAGACCTCATGGAAAAACCACCCCGAAACCCCAAAGAATCATTTTTTGGACCACGTATTCTCCTACAAAGCTTTCTTTACGGTCTTTTTCTATTACTAAGCGTTTGCGCAACTCTAATCACCGCAACCTTAACACATGAAAAAGCAACCGTTATCAGGGCTTTGTGTTATGGCACTTTAATGTCTGCTAACTTGTTATTAGTTCTAGTTGTTTTGTCGCGCTCAAAAAGCCGTTGGCAAGTCCTCAAAAGTAGTAATGCAATAATTTGGATCATTTTTGTTTTTGCCATACTTGCGCTTGGCCTAACCTGGACTCAAGGATATCTTCAAAAGCTCTTTGCATTTGAGCTACCCAACTGGCCTGCTATGCTCTACGCATTTGGCTACGCCTTATTAGCCTCGTTTTGTCTGAGTGCATTAAAAAACCGTTTTCAAAAAAAAAGCCTCAACGAATTGAGGCTTTCTAAATCGGCTAATTGAAAAAGTATTTACTGCAAATCAAAGCGGTCTGCCATCATGACTTTAGTCCAAGCTGAAACGAAATCTTTGACAAATTTCTCTTTGGCGTCTGCACTTCCGTAAACCTCGGCAATCGCACGCAATTCTGAATTAGAACCATAAATGAGGTCTGCGCGGCTTGCGGTGTAAACAATAGCGCCTGTTTTGCGATCGCGTCCTTCAAAAAGTTCTTGATTGGCATCTGTAGGCTTCCAAACGATGTTCATATCGAGCAAGTTTACAAAGAAATCGTTGCTCAAGGTGCGCGTATTTGTAGTAAACACGCCTACATTTGAATCGTCAAAGTTCGTACCTAATACACGCATACCACCCAATAAAACTGTCATTTCAGGAGCAGTTAGATTCAGTAAATGCGCCTTATCTACCATGAGTTCCTCTGTTGTAAAAGTATACTGAGTCTTTTTGTAGTTTCTAAATGCATCAGCCATTGGCTCTAATACAGCAAATGAATTGACATCTGTTTGCGCCTGTGTGGCATCCATTCGGCCCGCCACAAAAGGTACACTGACATTTACCCCTGCATTTTTTGCAGCTTGCTCAAGTGCAGCAGCACCACCAAGTACAATGAGGTCTGCTAAAGAAACTTTTTTGCTGCTATTTATAGCATTGAAATCCTTCTGGATTTGCGTGTACACACCAAGTACTTTATTCAATTGAGCCGGATTATTAACCGCCCAAGAACGCTGTGGCTCAAGTGCAATGCGTGCACCATTGGCACCACCTCTGCGATCAGAATCGCGGTAAGTAGAAGCTGATGCCCAAGCTGTTTCTACAAGCTCACTAATGCTCAGGCCTGATTTCATAATTTGTGCTTTTAAATTCGCGATATCAGTAGCGTCAATTAATGCATGATTAAGCGCCGGAATTGGATCTTGCCAAATAAGGTCTTCTTTTGGTGCCTCCGGGCCAATGTAGCGCGTGCGTGGGCCCATATCGCGGTGTGTGAGTTTGAACCACGCTTTGGCAAAAGCTTCTTCAAACGCCTTCGGATCTTCCATGAATTTCTTTGAAATTGGCCCATAAATTGGGTCATAGCGCAATGCGAGGTCTGTGGTTAGCATGGTTGGCTTGTGCTTCACGTTTGGATCAAATGCATCCGGAATGATTTTATCTTCCGTTTTTGCCACCCACTGCTTCGCACCTGCTGGGCTTGTTGTGAGTTCCCATTCATAGCCAAACAAAATCTGGAAATAGGAATGCGTCCAACGTGCTGGTTGGGTAGTCCAGGTTACTTCTAGACCAGACGTAATCGCATCTTTTCCTTTTCCACTTTTGTAGCTTGAGGTCCAACCAAACCCTTGCTCTTCAATAGCAGCTGCCTCGGGTTCTTTTCCGACATGAGAGGCAGGGCCTGCACCGTGTGTTTTACCAAAGGTGTGTCCACCAGCAATAAGCGCAACGGTTTCTTCATCGTTCATTCCCATGCGCCCAAAAGTTTCGCGGATGTCTTTTGCTGATGCAAGTGGGTCTGGATTTCCGTTCGGTCCTTCAGGGTTCACATAAATGAGCCCCATTTGAACAGCAGCTAAAGGGTTTTCAAGCAAACGTCCTTCGCTGTAACGCTTGTCATCTAAGAACTTGGTTTCTTTTCCCCAGTACATATCTTGCTCTGGCTCCCATACATCTGCACGGCCTGCTGAAAAACCGTACGTTTTGAAGCCCATTTCTTCTAAGGCGACATTTCCAGCCAATACCATGAGGTCGGCCCAAGAAATTTTGTTGCCATATTTTTGTTTCACTGGCCATAGAAGGCGGCGTGCTTTGTCGAGGTTACCGTTGTCTGGCCAGCTATTCAAGGGTGCAAAGCGCTGTTGACCAGCAGATGATCCACCGCGACCATCTCCTGTGCGGTAAGTCCCGGCGCTGTGCCAAGCCATTCTGATAAACAAAGGTCCGTAGTTGCCGAAATCTGCTGGCCACCAATCTTGCGATTCCGTGAGCACCTTTTTGATGTCGGCTTTCAAAGCATAGTAATCAAGAGTTGAAAATGCTTTTTCATAGTTAAAATCAGCTCCCATCGGATCAGACATACTAGAATGCTGACGCAAAACGGTCAAGTCTAACTGATTTGGCCACCAATCGCGGTTGGTATTTCCATTAGGATTTACCGTAGGATTCACATGCGCACCTTGTCCTGCTGGAGGAGGTGTGGCTCCATGCATCACCGGACATTGCCCTGCAGGCGGAGGTGGCGGTGGTGGAGGGGTGTTTTTCTTTCCTTTTTGAGCTGACAAGTTCAAAGCCAAGCCAAAACTCAAGAGTAA
>JBILTD010000175.1:0-3923 GCA_044371695.1 Crocinitomicaceae bacterium
CGATGCTGTTTTACAATTCGAAGGAGACCGTCACCATATTTACCGTTTGCTACGCAGCATCAAAAACCGCTTTGGCTCTACTAATGAACTTGGTATTTATAGCATGCAAGGCGATGGCCTGCATCCTGTAGCCAATCCTTCAGAGGTTTTGGTTTCAATCGGCTCTGATGCACTTAGCGGGGTTGCAGTAGCATCTATGGTTGACGGCATTAGACCTTTGCTCATCGAAGTTCAAGCACTAGTTTCCTCTGCAGCCTATGGTACTCCACAACGCTCGTCAACAGGTTTTGATGTCAAAAGACTCAATATGCTCCTTGCAGTTTTGGAAAAGCGTTGCGGATTCCGTTTGGCAGCTAAAGATGTATTTCTAAATATTGCAGGCGGAATCAAAGTCGATGACCCTGCCATTGATTTAGCTGTAGCTATGGCTATTTTGTCCTCTAACGCTGACCTCGCTATTGACAAAACCATTTCATTTGCAGCTGAAATTGGGCTTAGCGGTGAACTCAGACCCGTCAACCGTTTAGAACAGCGCCTTTCCGAACTTGAAAAACTCGGCTACAAAAAAATCATTGTTTCAAAATATTCAAAAGGAATCAAAGGTCACAAATATCAAATTGACATCATTCCATGTACGAAAATTGAAGAGGTCGTACGTGCCGTTTTTGCTTAACTATGTCCAGACTCATTCTCGTTCCTACCCCTATTGGCAATCTCGAAGACATCACGCTGCGCGCACTTCGTATTTTAAAAGAAGCACCACTTATTTTTGCCGAAGACACCCGTGTAACTAACAAACTTTTGCAGCATTATGAAATCAAAAAGAAAGTGTTGGCATTTCACGCACACAACGAACACCGCTTCTTAGAGAAAACCATCGACCTTATCCAACAAAATGAAAACTGCGTGCTTGTTTCCGATGCTGGGACACCAGGAATTTCTGACCCTGGTTTTTTATTGGTGAGGGCTTGTGTTCAGGCCGGTATTGAGGTAGAGTGTTTACCTGGGCCTACAGCTTTTGTCCCGGCACTTGTTGCCTCTGGTTTCCCTTGTGATAAATTTGTTTTTGAAGGATTTCTACCGCACAAAAAAGGCCGCCAAACAAAAATTCAGGCTCTTGCAAACGAGAACCGAACAATCGTTCTTTATGAATCGCCGCACCGAATTACCAAAACGCTTACTCAGATGTGCGAATGGCTAGATCCTCAGCGCGAAGCATGTGTTGTACGAGAAATAAGCAAGAAATTTGAAACGTATCACCGCGGTACCCTAGAAAGTTTGAAGCAATATTTTGAACAACACGATGCCAAAGGAGAAATCGTACTGCTTCTGAAAGGTAGCGCCGAATAATTGCGCCTTTTTAGCTATTTTTGAAGGTGCAATTTCAGCAAATTATTGGTCAAGATGCTTTAAAGCAAGATTTTATCCGCGAGATTCAATCTGGCAAAATTGCACATGCCCAACTATTTCATGGCCATGCTGGAAATGGCAGTCTTCCCTTGGCTTTGGCCTTTGCTCAATATTTATTTTGTCAAAATCCAAGCCCTACAGACAGCTGTGGCGTTTGTCCGTCGTGTCAAAAAGTTAGCCAACAACAACACCCCGACCTCCATTTTGTGTTTCCCGTCGTATTGACACTTGGTCGGGTTTCGGATGCTTTCATTCAAGATTGGAGGAAGCAATTGCATTCCAAACCTTATTTTGATTTATTCGAATGGACAGAACGCATCGATAACAAAATGCGCAAACCTATCATTGCCACAGATGAAAGTAAGGAAATCATCCGCAAGCTCAATCTAAAGTCGTATGAGGGAGGCTATAAGGTCATGATTATTTGGCAACCTGAAGAAATGAACGCAGATTGCGCAAATAAACTGCTCAAAATTCTCGAAGAACCGCCAACAAAAACCATTTTTTTATTAGTGAGTGAGGATGCCAGCAAACTGATGGTAACGATTCAATCCAGAACACAATTGGTTCGAATTCCAAGAATCTCTGACGAAGCACTGAGTGCTTATTTGCAGCAAAAAATACAACTTCCTGCGGTACAAGCTGATTCTTTTGCGGCCTTTGCAGAGGGCTCACTTTTGGCTGCCTATCAATTCTTAGAGGCCAATGACAATCAAGATCAACAACGCGAACAGTTCATTCAACTGATGCGTGTTTGTTACAAAAAAGACGTACTCGCCATGATGGATTGGGCAGAAAGCATTGGTAATATCGGAAAGGAAAGGCAAAAATTATTTTTGCAATATGCTTTACATATGCTGCGTCAGAGTTTACTCACCAACTATATGGGAGACATATTGACTAAGGTTTCCAAAGAAGAAGCCGCCTTTCTAGACAAATTTGCACCCTTTATTAGCGGCAATAACATCCGTGAATTCATGGAAACTTTTGACGACGCATATTACCATTTAGATCGAAATGCTAACGCAAGAATTTTATTTACTCAATTGTGTTTTCAAACGATGCGTTACATTCATCAAGCATAACTTTCACGTATAATTTATTATCTTTACCTCAAAAAAAATCTAATGGGTTGTGCGTCTTGTAGTAGTGGTGGAGGAACACCAAATGGTTGTAAGAACAATGGTACTTGCAGCTCAGGCGGATGCAACAAACTCGAGGTTTTTGATTGGTTATCCAACATCAGTATGCCTGCAGGGCAGAGTGTATATGAATTAGTAGAGGTTCGCTTCAAAAATTCAAGAAAAGCTTTTTACCGAAATACGAATCAACTAAGTTTACAAGTTGGCGACGTTGTTGCTGTTGATACTGCACCAGGTTACGATATAGGAGTTGTTTCTGCACTTGGCGAATTAGCCCGCATTCAAGTACAAAAGAAAGCGCCAAATTTAAAAGTTGCCGAATGCAAGAAAATCTTTCAAATTGCCAATCAAGAACAAATTGACAAATGGATCCAAGGTCGTGGTCTAGAGCGCGATCTCTTGACGCAATCTAGAACCTTAGCCTTGAACCTCAAACTCGACATGAAAATTTCCGATGTTGAGTACCAAGGTGACCTCTCTAAAGCTACTTTTTACTACACGGCTGAAAGTCGCATTGATTTTCGTCAGCTCATCAAAGATATGGCTGATCGTTTCAAAGTACGTATTGAAATGAGACAAATTGGTTCTCGTCAAGAAGCCTCTCGCCTAGGCGGCATCGGCTCTTGTGGACGCGAACTTTGCTGCAGCACGTGGCTTACAGATTTCAGATCAGTTTCTACGTCTGCCGCCCGCTACCAACAATTATCCCTCAACCCGCAGAAATTAGCTGGTCAGTGCGGAAAACTAAAATGCTGCCTCAATTACGAGCTAGACATGTACCTTGATTCTATCAAATCAATGCCCAAAGTTGATGGAAAACTGCATACGGAAAAAGGTGATGCTATTCACATGAAAACCGATGTTTTCAAACGCATTATTTGGTACGCATACAAAGGAGAGACAGGCATGGTAGCCCTAAGCCCAGAGCGTGTTGCTGAAATTAAAAAATTAAACAAAGAAGGCGTTAAGCCCAAAGACTTAGCTGAATACGCACAAGTCAAGGAAAAAATAGAAGAAATTGGTTACCAAAACGTTGTTGGGCAAGATAGCCTTACCCGTTTTGAAAAATCGTTCTCGAATAACAAAAAAAGAAGACCTAATCGCAAACCACGCAAACCGAATCCTGGAGGGCCGAAAAATGAAAAAGCTCAGTAGTCTATTCATCTTGTCGCTGATCTTGGTTTCTTGCACCCAAGAAGCCGTTTACAACAAATCTTTTAAATTCCAAGATGAAGTTTGGAATCAAAACGTAAAGCCGAGCTTCGACGTCGATATTCAAGATACTTCGGTAGCCTATGATTTTGTATTCACACTCAGAAGTACCACCGACTACGCCTATAATAACCTTTGGGTTTTTCTTTCAAGTACAAC
>JBILTD010000176.1:0-3919 GCA_044371695.1 Crocinitomicaceae bacterium
GTACCAAGTCAATTCCAAAAGTAGAAGCCAAAGATTTAGACGGGCTTAAAATCGCCTATTATTCTAACGATAGTATCAAAAAGTACTTTGACTACTTTAAAAATGAAGAGGCCCGCGCTGAAAAAAAACAACGCAGCTTTGAAGCAGAGTTGACCAAACGCAACAAAGCTTATGAAGATTTCGTGATTAAAAAGGAGCAAGAAGCACGCGCTGGTTTATTATCACAAAATGAGTTGGCAATGGTTCAGCAAAAAGCCCAGCAACTTCAGGCAGATGTAATGCGCTACCAACAAGAGGAAGGTCAAAAAATTGAGAAGGCCACCATGAAATCACTTGAAGAAATCAACAAAAAAGTAGAGACTTGGGGTAAAAAGTACTGTGAGTTGCATCAAATTGACCTCTTACTGATCCAAGGGCAAGGAGGACAAATCAATTACATTAATAAAAGCATGGATGTAACCAAAGCATTTATCAACTTCCTCAATGAGAATCAAAAAGAAATCGAAAAGGATCTTAATTAATGCGACCAAATTCAGCACTCAAAGAAAGCAATATTGCCGAATATTTGCTTTACATCTATCAAATTGAGGCCATGGTTCGCAGTTTTAATCTCGACCTCGCCCTCATCAAAAACCAATTGCTAATCCCTGGTTCTAAAAGCCCAGAAGATTTAGCGAATCACGTACAATGGTATGAAACCCTCATGGACGAATTCCAAAGACGCGGTTTGCAAAAGGAAGGCCATATTGAAGAGGTGGAAGAAGTATTGATGGAATTGGTTTATCTGCATAACACCTTGCTGACGATCGTCAACGACGAAAAATACAAAACGCTTTGCGAACAAGCGCAACCTGATCTTATTGAATTTAAAAAGCGCTCCAATATGTCTCAGCGTCAAGATGTAGAGGCCTTGTTGCACGCCATGTTCATGAAGCTTCAGCTCAAAATGAAACAGCAAGAAATTAGCCCTGAGACCGAAGCAGCTTTTGATTTATTTAGAATACAGTTAGCCTATCTTTCAAGGGCCTATAGTCAAATGAAATCTGGTGCACTTAATTTCTTTCAGAACTAATTGGCACTCGGAAAGTCCTCTAGCGCTTGCAGTTCAGCAGCTTGATCATTGAGTGCAAAAACCTGATGCTCAAGGCCATTGCTTAAAGCTAGAAATGGGGCCTGGATTTTTCTTTGGTAAACTGATATTTGTTCCATGACTGCTCTCGAGATGGGTACTGATGGTGCTTTACATTCAATGAGTAGCAAAGGCTTAAAATCAGCGTCATAAACCACGATATCCCATCTTTTTGTAAAGCCATCATATTGAATTTGCTTCTCTACACTAATTTTTTCTAGAGCAAAACCTTGGCTGAGATTAAGAAAAGAAATGAGATGTTGCCGCACCCATTCTTCTGGGGTCAATAAAAGAAACTTTCTTCGGATAAGGCAAAGCACCATGACTTTGTTGTCTTGGCGTTTGAGCTTGAGCGGTGCGGGTGGCAGTGCTAAAGGTGTTAGCGCTTGCATTAAATTCCGGGCAAAATCAGGTTGATATCCTTGTATTGCAGATCAAACACTTTACCTAATATTTCATTGGTCAAGATGCCTCTGAACATATAAACTCCATTTCTGAAACCAGCATGCGTACGAATTAAGTCAGCTACACCTCCGCGGTCACCCATTTCAAGTAATAAAGGTGATAGCGTGTTGGAAAGGGCAAAAGATGCAGTCCTGGAAACTCTTGATGCAATATTTGGGACACAATAGTGAGTCACACCATGTTTTTCAAAAGTAGGTTCACTATGATTGGTGATTCTTGAGGTTTCAAAACAACCACCTTGGTCAATACTGACATCGAGTACTACAGATCCTGGTTTCATTTGCGCAATCATGTCTTCACTCACCACGCAAGGTGTGCGGCCAATGTTTGAACGCAAGGCACCAATAACGACATCGGCTCTGCGGATGGCTTTGGCCAAAACTTTTGGTTGTAATATACTGGTATGCACACGAACTCCGAGGTCATTTTGAAGGCGTCTGAGTCTAGATAATGAATTGTCAAAAACTTTTACGGATGCGCCCAAACCTAAGGCAGATCTGGTCGCAAATTCACCTACGGTTCCAGCACCAATCACTACGATTTCTGTGGGCTGTACACCGGCTATTCCGCCAAGCATGAGTCCTTTTCCTTGAGAAAAGGAGGAAAGTAATTCGCCAGCAACCAAAATGGAAGTGGTTCCGGCAATTTCACTCATGGTTCTGACAATAGAAAAAACGCCTTCCTCATCGCGAATGTAATCCCATGCGATAGCCGTAATTTTTTTTGCGGTCAGGAGCTGTAAGATTTCTTTGGGTTGCGTAGAAAGTTGGAGCGCAGAAATAAAAGTTTGATTACCGGGCATGAAGCCAATTTCTTCTTCAGATGGCGGGGCGACTTTTAAGATGATATCGGCTTGGTAAACACCTTTGCGGTCGTAGATAATTTGAGCGCCAGCCTCGCTATATTCGTTGTCTGAAAAGTTAGAACCTTTACCTGCCTCGGTTTCGATCAAGACTTGATGGCCATTTGCTATGAGTAAAGAAACGGCCTCGGGCACTAGGGCAACGCGTCGCTCTTGAAAAGAGGTTTCTTTCGGGATACCGATCAGTAAGTCACCTTTCTTTTTTCTGACTTCTAATAAATCTTCTTTTGGTAGTAAACCACCCTGTTGAATGAGTGTTTTGAGAATGTTTTGATCAGTTGTCATGGTAAAGTTCTAAGGTTCTACTCAAATCAGGATTCGTACGAATATACAGCCAAAAGAGTTGATGTGGAAGGATTTGCTCAATTTTTTCAGACCATTCCACAAAAAATACTGCCTTTTGATCAAAGAGTTCTTCAAGGCCTAAATTCAGCAGATCAGTTTCATTTTCAATGCGATAGCAATCTAGATGAAAGATTTTTCCTTTGCTTGGGCTAACATAGGACTGAACAATCGCAAATGTGGGTGATCCTTCAAAATGTTCAATTTGAGCGGCATGAATTAAAGATGAAATCGTGGTTGTTTTTCCGGCGCCCATTTCTCCTTGAACTGCGACAAAGGCGTTTTCAGGTAAAAACCCCCAAATTTCTTGAGCTAAGTCGGATAAATCTGAATGCGTCTTGTAGGACCATTCAGCCAAAAGTTTTTTAGCATTCATAGGGAAGCATTTGCCCGTTATTCCATTTCATTAAACGCAATTCTTGTTGGTCAAAAACAGCGAAAGTATTGTGGTGAAGCCAGTCTCCGGTATTGATGTATTTGGCTGAACCTACTTCAAGATTCAATGGCAAATGACGATGCCCAAAAATATAGTAATCGCGGTGTTGAAGTGCTTGTTTTTCTTTGACGTATTGAAATAACCATTCTTGTTCTGGGCCATTGTAAACGAGATCTTTTTTTCCACCTTTAGCACGGCTTCTTCTCGATAGAAAACTAGCAAGCCCGATACCGAAGTTGGGGTGCAAACGTGCAAATAACCATTGACACACGTGGCTTCTGAAAAAGAGTTTTAAGAATTTATATTTGTAATCTCCTGGGCCAAGGCCATCGCCGTGGTGCAAATAAAATTGCTTACCTGCAAAATCAAAGGTGAGTTCATGGCTGTGTATTTTGACGCCAAGTTCTTTTTTGAAATAATCAAACATCCACATGTCGTGATTGCCCTTAAAAAGGTGAATTTGAATGCCTTTGTCAGAAAGTGCTGCCAGTTTACCTAATAAACGGATGTAACCTTTCGGAACAACTGTTTTGTATTCAAACCAAAAATCAAAAACGTCGCCTAAAAGAAAAATACTATGCGCTGAATCTTCGATTTGTTCGAGCCAACTGATTAAAGCGCGTTCCCGAACTAAACTTTTCTCTGCATTGGGTGCGCCCAAATGAAAATCTGAGGCGAAATAAAG
>JBILTD010000177.1:0-3915 GCA_044371695.1 Crocinitomicaceae bacterium
TCAAAAAATTGTCACTCAAATAGTAGAAATCAATAATTACTTTGAGGCAGAAGATTACCACCACAACTACTTTGAGAATAATCCGGGTAATCCTTATTGTCAGGCTGTAGTACGCCCTAAGGTCGAGAAATTCAGAAAAGTTTTTGCTACGAGATTGAATTAGTCTTGTTCTGGCGCGAGTCTTAAGACGATGCCGTCGATGCTTTCATCGAGCTGAATCTGACAGCCTAAACGGCTATTGCCCTTCACGAAAAACGCTTGGTCGAGCATATCTAGTTCTGCATCACTTTGTTCGGGTAAGTCTGTTTCAGATTCTAAATAGCATTGGCAAGTGGCGCACATCGCCATGCCCCCGCATTCTCCTTTAACCGGAAGTTCATAGGCTTTACACAACTCCATGATATTCATGTTCATGTCTGTAGGCCCTTCTAAAACGTGTTCTTGTCCTTCGCGGTCAATGATAGTTACTTTAATATCTGCCATGTCAATTGTAAATTCTTAATAAGTTGTTTCCGTTAAATTGGGTTGCGTATTGGCGTAAACCATAAATACTGTTGCTTACCGGTGAGCCGTCATACAAGGAAAAAACAGCATTGTTGCAAGTGTCTTTCAGTTGCAAGAAATTTTGTGCATCAGGAAATAAAGGTAGTGAGCAAGTTCCGTCAGGGTCTGCAGGAGAATGGCGGTCAAACGCCACGAAGTCTTCGATGCCGCGGCGGTAAATAATAATGCCTCTCGAGCCGCCGTTGATGTAGGTCCAGCCACCAACTCCTTGTAATTCGCTGTAACTTGGTAATTGGATGTCAATGGTTACATCTACAGGGACAAAGGGTACTGGATTTTGATTTTGCTGCTTGCAGTTTGCTGAAAGCAACAATAAACCCAAAAGTAAAAATACAAGTGTCTTCACGAGTTAAAATTAATGGTTTTAAGCTTCTAAAAGCTCATTTTGTTTGAGCTCCCATTGCTGATAGCGCGCCTCCAAATTTGCTTTTTCAGTTTCATATCGATTTAAAACCTGATTGTAGCGCTGCTTGTCTTCGTAATCGAGTTCGCCCAATTCGTTTTCAATTTCAGTCAATAAACGCTCTTGCTGCTCAATTTGTTGCTCGAGGTTACTGATTTCGCGTTCCAATTTCTGTTTGGCCTTGTCAAATTTAGGTTTTGCAGGTGTCGTATTTACAGGTGCTTCGGGTTCCTTTTTGCTCGTGTTTTTTGTCTGTTCTTTTTCTTTATTAATTGCCGGACTCCCGTTTTTCTGCATTTTGTAGTCCAAATATTCCTTTAAATTGAAATGGTGAATCAGGATATTCTGATTTTCGATGTCCCAAATTCGGTTACTTAAGCCATCTACAAACTCGCGGTCATGCGATACAATAATAAAAGTTCCCTCATAATGTGCTAGGGCTTCTTTCAGTACTTCCTTACTTTGTAAATCTAGGTGATTGGTGGGTTCATCGAGAATCAGGAAATTAGATGGGCTCAGTAGTAGGCAGCAGAGTGCCAAGCGCGTTCGTTCCCCTCCAGAAAGTACGGCTACTTTTTTGTCGACATCTTCTCCTGAAAATAAGAAAGCTCCAAGAATACTGCGTAAGTCTTTGCGTAAATCTCCTTTGGCAATCTGATCCACGGTTTCAAAAATACTGAGTTTAGGGTCTAGCTTTTCGGCCTGATCTTGGGCAAAATAGGAAATACTGACATTGTGTCCGAGCGTTACTGTTCCCTCATGTTCAATATTTCCCATGATGGCTTTTAAAAGCGTAGACTTACCGACGCCATTGGGGCCAAGCAAGGCAATCTTTTCTCCGCGCCCTACAGTAATAGATACTTCTTTAAAGAGTTGGCGCTCGTCATATTTTTTACCTAATTGAGCTACTTCTAAAACCCATTTCCCTGGTTGAACCGCTAATGGAAAGCGTAATTTCAACCTTGCAACTTGGTCTTTTTCAATTTCGATGCGGTCCGTTTTCTCAAGTTTTTTGATCAAGGATTGTGCGAATGCCGCTTTATTTTTCTTGGCGCGAAATTTTTCAATGAGTTCTTCTGCGTGCTTGATGTCTTTGTCCTGCTGCTTTTTTGCTTGTTCTAGGCGTTCGAGTTCCTCAGCGCGTAGTTCCTTGTATTTCGTATAAGGATATGGGAAGTCGAAAATTTGTTGTCTAGAGATTTCTAAAGTTCTGGTTGTTACATTATCAAGGAACAAACGGTCGTGAGAAATCAAAATGACAGCCCCATCAAAGCGTTGTAAATAAGTTTCTAGCCAGCTGATCGATAAAATATCGAGGTGGTTGGTAGGTTCATCGAGTAATAAAATATCTGGCTGATTGACCAAAATCCTGGCAAGTTCGGCGCGCATCTTCCAACCTCCAGAGCATTGTGCGATGTTTTTTTGCTGATCTAGTTCTGAAAATCCGAGTCCTTCGAGTGTGGCCTTGATTTTTTCTTCCCACTGATAGCCATCATGCACATTGAAACTGTGGTTGAGATCATTGAGTTCGTCGAGTAAAGCCAAATAACTCTCAGATTCGTAGTCAGTGCGTGTAATGAGTTGTTCATTGATCTCATCGAGGCGCTGTCTTATTTGGTTGAGTAACTCATTCGAATAGAACAAAAAGTCATAAACACTTTTTTGGACATCTATATGAATGTCCTGGGTAAGAAAGCCAAATTTCAAATTCTTAGGGTGATGAATTTGACCTTCTGTTGCTTGAATTTTACCAGATAGAATACGAAGTAGAGTGGACTTGCCAGCACCGTTCTTTCCTACTAAACCAACTTTATCGCCTCTATTGATTTGAAGGTTAACATTGACAAATAAATGCCCTTGAGGTAAAAAATATCCAAGACGGTCTAATTGAATCATGCTGCAAAGTTAGTGCTTTGCCTTGAATTGAATTAGGCATGATTTTTGACAAAAACACAACAATTATCCAAATTAATAGTTATATTGTCAACTCTTATCAAAATTTAACCAAATTAAAAATGGGAAGACCACCAACAAAACCCGCTCGTTTAAGAAACGGATTCTATATCGAAGTTAAATCACAAGGATCCTCTGCCATACTCATCAGACGCGACACCCGCGAGCAAATGCTCATGGCTGCCGAAGACTACTCTAGAACCAAAGATGTCACTATTAAAGGTGAAATGAGAAATGACAAATGGATCGCTGAATAAATTCCGTTTTAATTTTTGGCTGCCGTATTTTGCCATATTATTATTGCTCATTCCAATATTAATATGGCAAGAATTCATTTTTCTTGCCAAGCTTTCCGGAATCGTTACTTTAGTAGGTTTGCTTGTTGCGCTCAGACAATGGTTCACCGTAGCTCGGCAAATTAATCATCGCGTAGAACGCTACGTGCTCAATATAAACGAACTTTATTTATTAGAAAGCATTTTGCCTTCTTTTAAATTATGGTCTGTTTCTGATCAAAAAGTTCTCAAAGACCAACTCGGCATCGTTTTATCTGAAATCCGTTTTTCAGGCGATAGTGAACTCCAAGATAAATTCACTGCTGTCATACAGCTTGTATTAGCAAAATGGGGTGAAGGTTATTCAAACAAACAGAACTGGCTACTAGATTTCAAGGCCAATGAAAATACATGTAATCTAGAGGTGAACAATCTTACAATTACAAGTATCCCAACAAACGCAACATTTACTTTGCGTACGCCAGAACAAGCACTTGAACATAGTGCGCTTCTTGAATTAAAAGAAAAGTTAAAAAATCTTTAATTCTAAGTTGCTTTAAAATCAGGTAGTTATATTTCTACTCAGAAAAAAAATAAAATTTCTTTCAAAAAATTATTGCAGAACCAAAAAGAGTACATATCTTTGCACCCCGCAATTGAGACAACGGTCTTACTGAAAAGCGGCCAAGATGACAACGGTTAAGGTGAGCGAAAGCTTTT
>JBILTD010000178.1:0-3911 GCA_044371695.1 Crocinitomicaceae bacterium
GCATCGAGAATTTGAGAGAGCTTAATTGGTTGCTCGGTATCTAGGTCTAGTCTGGGCCAAATTTCAAACCAATTCTGAAAAAGTAGTTTGGCCTTTTCCAAGAGGAGCAGGAGCGCAGATGCATCCAGGCAATTATAAAGCTGCGTTTGAAGTTGAGCCCGTTGTTTTTGAAACATCTTGAGTTGCTCGAGTAACGTATTTAAATCAATTTCAGCAGCTGAAAAAGGGCTAAAAACTACGCTTGGCCTTGGTTCTTTTTTTGAAGGAAGCTCAAAAGCTTGATCATGAAGCAAGAGGTGTTCCGCTTTTAAAAACCTAAGCAGTTCTTTTTCAAATTTAGAATAGAGCAAAACCTGATCAAAAGAGCGGTAAAGGCGTTGTTTGATGTCAAAAAATACCGCTTCTAAAGCATCTTGAATTTCTTCGAGGTCGGGTAGGCTGCTTGCCTCAAAACCAACAGTAATCAGCGCCTCTTGGCGATTCATTTCTTTTGATTTTTGCGCATGCGCAAATTGAGCATTTCAACAATGAGGGCATAAACAAGCGCAAAATAGATGTAGCCTTTTTGTAAGTGCTCTCCGAAGGCTTCGGCAATAAGCATGATACCGATTGCTACTAAAAAGGACAACGCGATCATTTTGATGGTTGGTCTTTCGTTGATAAAGCGGCTGATTGGCCCCGAGAACCACATCATGACCAACATTGAAATCAGAACGGCTAAAACAATAATGATCAAAGGATTGCCATGTGTTTCGTGTTGGATGTCGTTGGTCATGCCGATGGCTGAAATCACTGAGTCAAAGCTGAAAATAAAATCAACGACCACAATTTGGGTAACCGCTGCAGAAAAGGTGCCGTTACTTTTCTTTTGTTCTTCTTCGTGTTCACCTTTGACGCTTGCGTGCATTTCACCAACAGACTTATAGATCAAGAATAAACCTCCAATGAGCAGCACCAAGCTATGTGCGGTAAAATTGTGTCCAGCAACACTAAACAAAGGTTCGCGGTCAAGGGTCATGATCCAAGAAACCAAGGACAACATAATGATACGGATGATCAAAGCCAAGCTCAGTCCGATGAGGCGGGCTTTCTTTTGCTGGTTTTTGGGTAAATTGTCCGTAATGATCGAAATGAAAATGATGTTGTCGATACCAAGTACAATCTCAAGCAGGGTTAAAATCAGTAAATAGGTGAGCCCCACTGATGTGCTTAGAATTGAGAAGTAATCTAAAAATTGGTTCATGCGGTGGTCTTTAAAAAATTAAAAAATTGGTCCAAAACTGCTGCGTTTTCATCTTGAGCAGTTTCAATTTGTAAAATTTGTATTGGGTTTGTCGGATTTAAAAATGCCGATAAATCTTCAAAAATGCTAGCTTTTGAATGCGCTTCTAGTACCTCAAAACCATAACCTCTGATGACTGCTGCTGGTGAGGTCTGATGCGTGGCTTCAAAATATTGCTCGCGCAAAGGAGAAGCTGCTGGCCCTGGAATGATCTGAAAAATGCCACCTCCCTTATTTTGAATCACGACTATTTTGAGATTTTTTGGAAAGGGCTTTGTCCAAAATGCGTTGCTGTCATAGATCAGAGAGATGTCTCCACAAATGAGGTAGTGCTGTGTGTCAGGTGAGGCTAATGCCGTGCCAACGGCTGTTGATACAGAGCCGTCAATGCCACTGGTGCCCCGATTGCTTTCATAGCGCAAACCTTTAATGGGGTCAAAAAGCTGGGCATAACGCACCACCGAACTATTGGCCATGTGCAAAACTGCAGGGCCTTCTACCAATTCAAAGAATGCTGCAAACACGTCGTAATCGGTGAGTATTGCTGTAGGCGTTTCGAACAGGGCTTGTTTGTCTTTGGCCAAGTAGTCAATAGCTTTCCATTTGCCATTGTAATTTGTGGTATTCAAGATCAGGCTTTCCTTTTCAAGCGCCTGCATGAAGTCTGTTTCTGGGATGTTTAAAAAGGTGGTGTTCAGTCTGAAGGTATCCATTTCTGGAAAGTCAGGAGCAACGCGCCAATGAAAGGCTGCTTTGTTTTTACGCAAGTAGGCCTTGATTCTTTTTGAAACAACAGCGCCACCAAAACTGATTAATACTTCCGGATGAAAATCAGGATTCTCGGTATCGAGTCCGTTGAGGCTGCGGTCAATGCAAGCATTGAAACGTTCATTTTGGATATTTGACGTATTCTCGACTAACACCACCACATTGCTCTGGGCAGCAAAACGCGCCAGTGCTTGTTCAAATTGCGCATTTGGCGTCATTTGCCCGACCAATACCATGATTTTTTTGCCGTTCAATAAGCTGAAATCGGGTAGCCGAGACTGCGTTTTTTCGGTGCTTGGTTGGTAATTTTCAAAAGTTTGTAAGGCTGCTTGCTGATAGAGCGGTTCGTTGAGCCCAACATTGATATGTATGGGGCCTTTCCAACGCGCATGCAAGTGCTCGAGTGTTTGCTGTAATTGGCTTTCTAGCTTATTATTGAGTTGAAAACCGCTTTCGTCGAGCTCTAAGTAAGCGTGCGCATGGTTCTTAAAAACCTCGCGTTGCACGATGGTTTGACCATCGCCCTGATTGATCCATTCGGCAGGTCGGTCTGCTGTCAGGACAAGCAATGGAATATTTCTGTAGTAAGCTTCTGCTAAAGCAGGGTAATAATTGAGGCAGGCCGAGCCCGAAGTACAGCAAAGCGCTACTGGTTTTTGGGTTTCTTGTGCGAGGCCGAGCGCAACAAATGCTGCAGCTCGCTCATCGTGGATGACAAGTGTTTGGATGTCGGGGTGCGCATCAAAAGCGATAGCAAAAGGCGCATTTCTAGAGCCTGGCGACAACACAACGTATTGAATTCCGGCCTGAGCTGTTCGTGTGGCGAGCCATTGGACCAAAATTTTATCGCTGCTTTGCATGTGGCAAATTTACTGCATTTCAGAGCAGTTGTAACAAGGTTTTGCTTTTATTTTCGGTCTCTTGCCACTCTTGTTCTGCAACGGAATCTGGTGTAAAACCGCCGCCCACATAAATGTAGAGTTTCCCTTCATGCACTTGTGCACAACGCAAATTGACAAAAAGCTTCTCGTGTCCTGCTCGCAAATTGCCAATGATTCCGGTATACAAAGCTCTGTCATGGGTTTCGAGCGCATTGATGTACTGTACTGCTACTTTTTGCGGAAGACCTGCAACAGCTGGTGTGGGGTGTAGGTACTTGAGTAAAAGTGGTAAGGTGCTTTGTGGCATTTGCCAAGTGAGTTCTTGCAATAAATGCGTCACAGGCCCTTGACTGTATTCAGAAAGTGCAGAAACTTGAAGCTGAGCACCTGGAATTTGCTTCAATTGCCCCTCAATAAATTCAGTGACCAAAGCGTGCTCGTTGTATTCTTTATGGGTGAAGTCTCGGTTTTCACCAGCTAATTTGGTGCCTGCCAAGGCCATCGTTCTAAAAGCGCTGGGCGTTTTCTCGAGTAAAATTTCAGGGCTGGCACCCAACCAAGAACCAAGGCAAGTATCGTGAAAATAATAAACCAAAGCTTGCGGATACGCTTTTAACATGCGCTCAAACAACTGTTCGGGGCTTGTTAACCCGAGCTCAACTTCTTTGATACGTGAGAAAACTATTTTATCGGCAATCCCGCGGTTTAAATCTTTAATGAGCTGTGTGGCTTGCTTTAAATAGGCCGCTTCATCAATGCAAAAGGGTAGGGCTGCTTGACTGGCTTTTAAAGGTGCAGCTTCCTTGAAAACATACTTCTTTTTTTGATTGAAGTCTGTTATTATAAAACCTTGAATATCAAAGCTATCAACTTCAATAAAATCACCGTTTACGCGAACAATTTCTTCTCCTGGAAAACGGTAAGATAGCATCTTAGTTCTCTTTAGGTAAAACCATCACGGTGTGTTTACCGTGTGAAAT
>JBILTD010000179.1:0-3906 GCA_044371695.1 Crocinitomicaceae bacterium
GTGTTTAACATGACGTAAAGCCACATGAGATAGGGTTTCGGTCATGCCGTAACTTTGAATCAATGCAATCGATAAGTTACTACAAGCCTCGATCAAGTTTTCTTCAAGTGGCGCTCCTCCAATTAAAATTTTTTCAATGTGGGAGAGTTTCAATGGCTCGTGTTTCAAACTCTGTTGCAATTGGGTGGGTACCATCGATATGAAATTGATGGCCGCATCAAAATTTTGGAGAGGTCTTGATGTAGGAAGGTCAATGAAAAGCTCAAAATTGGCATGAAAAGCTCTGGCCAATTGCAGTAGCCCGCCAACACTTGTAAGCGGTAAGCAAACCAGGGCTTTTGTGTGCTTGTCAAGTTGCAAAGCTTTTATGCTGGCCTTTGCTGAAGTCAATAATTGATCTTTTGTAAATTGGAATGTTTTGGGTTCACCGGTAGATCCTGAACTATGAAAAACAAAAGGTAGGTCCTGCTGCCAAGCACGCAAGAAATTCTCTATTTGCGCTTGCAATTCAGGTGCCTCAGAAAGTAAATGCCAATTTGAAGGTATCAATATTCAATATCGAGGTTAAAGCGATTTTTGAGTGTGTGTAAGTTCGGATTTTTGCGTGCCAAAGCAGCAAATTTGTCTTTGCCTGTCAGAAATTTTACTTCTTCGTTTCCATTTTCGGCAATAATGATTTGGATATCCAAGTAATAATTAGAGAGCTGCTTGCGCATGAAATCTTTAAAAGCGAGCAAATGAGCTTGAATGTAGTTTTGCTGCACTAAGTTGTCAACAACGAGCTCTAGGGTTTCATCGTTTTTGAGGATGGGATCTCTTTTGATTAGAGCGTTGTAAAAGGTTTCCATGCCATTTTCCTTGAGCTGAAAAGCATATTGTTTCCAATACATCTTGACGTGGTCTAGGTGGAAGCCCTCACGTGGTAGGTCTTCTTGCTTGATTTGTTGGTTACCTTCTTTTTCTTTTTCAAGCACTTCTCGGATCGAGATGATATTGCTTTTTACTTGCCCCTGAGGTTTTGTTAAAGTAGGCTGCGGTGTTGGATTAGTTTGAACTTGAGTTGCAGCTTGCGGGCTATTTGAAGCAGCATGTGAAGGAGGTGAATTTGGTGCTGCATTCTCTTTGTTGACAGCAGCTTTATTGCTCTTTCTCAAAGATTGCGTTGGGAAGGGCAGGATGTCAATGGGCTCCGTTAGTCCTTTTTTTTTTCTTGCTCTTGCTTTAAGGAGCAGAGTTGCATCAGGGCTACTTCAATGAGTAGGCGCTGGTTCTTGGATACTTTGTAGGAGACGTCTGTTTTTGACAACACTTGTAAGCTTCTGAGCAAGCGCTGGCTTTCGATTTCGTTGGCTTGGCTGATATAGCGTTGCTTGATGGTATCAGGCGCTTCTAGTAAAGAGGCTGTTTTTGGATCTTTGCAAACCAACAGATTGCGCACGTGTTCGGACAAACCAACGACAAAATGGTGGCCATCAAATCCTTTCTCATAGATATCGTTGAGTATAAGTAGGGCGTCAGAAATATCTTCTTTTTCAGCGGCGTCTGTGATTTTGAAGTAGTATTCGTAGTCGAGGATGTGCAGGTTGTCGAGCACATTTTGGTAGGTCAGGGTAGAACCTGCAAAAGTGACTAACTGATCAAAAATTGAAAGGGCATCGCGCAAAGCACCATCGGCCTTTAGCGCAATTTGGTGCAGCGCCTCCGGATCTGCCGATACGCCTTCTTTAGTGGCAATTTGGGTCAGGTGGTCAGCGATATCTTTGACACGGATTCTTTGAAAGTCAAAAATCTGGCACCGCGAAAGAATGGTCGGGATAATTTTGTGCTTCTCAGTGGTAGCCAAAATAAAGATGGCATGCTTTGGTGGCTCTTCTAAGGTCTTTAAAAAAGCGTTAAAAGCTGAAGGAGAAAGCATATGAACCTCATCAATGATGTAAACTTTGTGCGTACCTAATTGAGGCGCGATGCGCACTTGGTCAATGAGGTTGCGGATGTCGTCCACGGAGTTGTTTGAGGCGGCGTCTAGTTCATAGATGTTGAGCGAAGTGCCCGTATGAAAAGACTGACAGGAATCACAGGTGTCGCAGGCTTCTGTTTCTGAGGTTGGATTGAAACAATTGATTGTTTTAGCTAATATACGGGCGGTGGTTGTTTTTCCGACCCCTCTTGAACCACAAAACAAAAAAGCTTGAGCTAGGTGCTGATTTTTGATAGCATTTTTGAGTGTGTTGGTGATGGCAAATTGCCCAACGACGGTGTCGAAGGTCTGGGGACGATATTTGCGCGCTGAAACAACGAAATCACTCATGACTCAAAGTTACTTTTAATTTTTCAAAATGGTTTCACTCCAGCTTCCTATTTTTAACACATACGTGCCTTTTGCTAAATTTTCAAGTCCAATAATAGCGTCCTCTGAAACTTTTCCGCTTAATACCACACGACCTTGTTGGTCAAGAATGGAAAAAGCTTGACCAATTCGGGTACCGGCTACCTTTATCTGTGAACTGCTCGGGTTCGGAAAAACCTGGCGCTCATCAGATATAATGCTTATCGAATTCGTGCTGTCATTTTGATCATAAACATTCAAGTATATTTTCAAGGACCCAGAACGCACGTCGCCCCAAATGGTGTAGAGTTTGTTTTGGTAGAACTGCACGTTCAAAAAGTCATTGCCGTTTTGAAGTAAAATGGAGTCGTGGGCTATTAGTGGGCTAATGAAGATTTCTTCGGACCAATTACCTTGAGACCTAATTCTGCAAGCAATTTCTGTAGGTGAACTGTAGGTATTTGGGGTGCCGTTGCGGCGATCGCGCCAACAAACGCCAAGCTCACCATCGGTGTCATAAGTACACCACGCTAAATCTTGCAATGCGCCATTGGCTTGTGCGTCGTTATTCACACGCATTGGTGCTGACCACTGCCCGTTTATTTTTTCAATCATGGCGATATCTGGATCGCCGTATACTTCAGTCATGAAAGTAAAGCTTGCACGATTGGCATTGTTTGGATCAATAGCTAAATGTGGTCCTGATTTAATGCTGTCATTACTGGTGCCAAAACCAAGCCCTTGAAAGGCAGTAGCGTAATCATAGAACAATGCACCATTGGCTTTTGACACTTCAACGAGACGTGGTAAAATACTCTGACTTGGCTCATAACTTGGATAGATGGCCATAAAATCACCATTGTTAGCAAAAGCGGAGGTGGGCATTGGTTGTGGAATTGCTGAACCAGCAAGGAATGGAGCTTCGTCCAAAAACTGCAAAGTAAAGGTAGCGCCTTGATCAGTTGAGGTAGCAATATACGGGTGAAATGGTGCTTGAACGAGTGTGGGTTGTTTTGCATTCATACTTGTAATAACAATACTACCGGTGAGTGGGTCTACAGCTATCCAAGGGCGATCGACACAAAGCTGATTAGGGCAAGAACTGATGTCTCTTGCAATTACAGCCGGCCCCCAGGAAATTCCATCATTGGTGGATTTTCTACAAATAATGGCGCCGTTACTAAAATTCGCGTTGTCGTAGTCGATGTAAGCCATGTAAAGGTTACCCTGTGCGTCATAGGCCATTGAAACGTCGGCGCTGCTGTTGCCGCTTTGCTGATGGGCTTGCCAAATAGGCGTAGACCATGTTTGGCCGCCATCTTCTGAAACAGCACTCTTGATCACTACTTCTTGATTGAACTGAAAGCCCATCCAGGCGGCCACCAAATGTTGTGGATTTTGTGGGCTAATGGCGAGGTAAGGTTCTCCTTCAAAAAACTGTCCACTCGATACAAGTGTGTTTTGTCCGAAGGAAAAAGTTGTTGTGAGCAAAAGTGCTATTAATGAGATAAAAAGTTTTTTCATAGCCTAAAAATACAAAAGAGCCACCGAAGTAGCTCTCTTGCATAAAAATCGAGTTG
>JBILTD010000180.1:0-3879 GCA_044371695.1 Crocinitomicaceae bacterium
ATAATGCAGGCAAACGAAAGGGTTGGTACGTGAGGTCATCTTCATGTCTAGGCAAACTATGTATGCGATTGAGCATAACGGGGATTTTTGAATCTTTGAGTTTTGGACCCACTAAATGTGCTTCGTCGCCACCAACAATCACTGGGAAGGGCAAAGCAAAAGCTTGTGCAAAATCAATGATGTCCACGATTTGTTGGATGCTCTCTGCATGAATATATACTCGTTTCGTGCCTTTGAAGCAGGCCTTCATGGCTTGGATTCTGAGCTCAACGACTGGCTCTGTGCGGTCAAACGCAGCGGCCTTGGCCGTTTGGAAAAAATTGTATATCAGCTGTTTGTCTTGTGCATAAGTTTCCTTGTTTGAGGGCCAATTGACATGGATGCCATCATTGGCAACGATGGTGGCGTCTTCCCAGTTCCAACCGGATAAATTCATGATGGCAGAAGTCCCTGAGATAAGACCGCCTCTTGGTGTGGCTTGTGTAATCAGTACACCATTGGTTCTTACCGTTTCTACAACCCTTGATTCGACATTAAATGCAACTTGCGCACGCACATGCGGATTCCAGATGCCCACATCGTTGAAATCACGGGTGGCTCTTACTGCATCAATTTCAGTGAGGCCCAGGGTATTGTTTGCTGAAACCAGCGCCGGGTAAATGTGCTGGCCATTGAGTTGAATGATGGAATCCCAATCTTTTGGGTCAAAAGTTTGTGTAAGGGCATTTTTAACAAACACAATGCGGTCATTGACAACACCAATTGCGGCAGACTCTAGTACCTGACCATCGCCAATATGCGCAACGCCATTGAGTAGCAGCGTGCGTTGACCAAATGCAACCAATTGCCATCCGAGGCATAAAAATAAAAGTAACTGCTTCATGATTAATGGGTGTTTTCTTGGGTTTCTGCTTCCTCTCCAAGTGTGTCACAATGGAAATGTTTTTTTACTTTCTTCTGTGGAGCTTTGCTCGGCTCTCCTAACTCGTTAGAGGCCAACATCAGTGCCAATATGCGGTTGCGTTCTTTTTGAATTTGGGTCAGTTTAGCTTCCTGAACTGCTTCTTCATAGTAAATCACACCATCAACAAGTGTCATGGATGATCTGGCCTTGATACTAAGCGGGTTGGCAGTCCATAAAACTAAATCGGCATCTTTGCCGGCTTTCACACTCCCCATTCTTTGATCGAGGTGTAGGATTTTTGCCGGATTAAGTGTGACTAATTTCCATGCTTCTTCTTCGGTCATGCCGCCATATTTGATGGCTTTTGCAGCTTCTTGATTCAAGCGGCGACCCATTTCTGCGTCGTCAGAATTTAGACAAACCACGACACCTTGTTCTTGCATGAGGGCTGCGTTGTAGGGTATGGCGTCATTGACCTCAAATTTATATGCCCACCAGTCAGAAAAAGTAGAACCAGCTACACCATGATCCTTCATTTTATCAGCAACTTTGTATCCTTCTAAAATATGGGTAAATGTATTGACTCTGAAACCCATAGAATCAGCCACATGCATCAACATATTGATTTCAGACTGAATGTAAGAGTGGCAAGTAATGAAGCGTTCGGAACGCAAAATTTCAGACAACACCTCTAATTCGAGATCAACTCTTGGGGCTGTTTTAGATTTACCCGCTTTGTAGTCGTTCCATTCTTTTTGATAAGCTTTGGCCCGATAGAAACCATCATAGAAAACTTGCTCAACGCCCATTCTGGTTTGTGGAAAGCGAACGGTGTTGAAATCGCCCCAATTGGCCTGCTTGACATTCTCTCCGAGTGCAAACTTGATGAATTTAGGCGCGTTATCGATGAGTAATTCGTCTGGTGTTTGTCCCCACTTGAGTTTGATAAGCGCCGATTGGCCGCCAATGGCATTTGCCGAACCATGTAAAAGTTGCGCAGCTGTAACGCCTCCTGCAAGCTGTCTGTAAATATCGATGTCGTCGGGGTTCACAACATCGGCAATACTGACTTCTGCCGAAATGGATTGCCCTCCTTCATTCACGCCTTTAGAAATGGCAATATGCGAGTGTTCATCGATGATGCCGCTTGTTAAATGCAGGCCTTTTGCGTCAACGACTCTGGCCCCTGCTGGTGCTGCGATAGACTGGCGGCTCACCTTTGTGATTTTTCCGTCTTGTACCAGCACATCGGCGCCGACCAAAATTCCTTCTTTTTCATTGGTCCAGACAGTAGCATCTTTGAATAATATTGCTTTAGTTTTTTGCACTTCAGTATTTCCAAAAGCCATATTTGGAAACCAAACAGCCCCGTTGTGTAAAGTATCTGGTTTTAGACTAGTTAAAGGTTGCAGCTCTGTTTTTTTGTTCTGAATGGCAGACCAACGGATCCAGGCGCCCTGTGCATTTGTGCCTTCGCCTTCTAGAACCGCTCCGTCTTTCAAAACTTTACCGTGCAATTGAATGAGTTGTTTTTCGGGTTGCCCTAAAGACAAGAACTGCAGCGCAATATCTTGTTGATTCAGGATGACATTAGCTTTGGCAGTTAGCGTGTCTGTTCCTTTTACTAACCATGCTTTTGCTTGAGGACGCTCGGGTGTTCCGCTAATTTGTAGACCATAAATTTGATTTTCAAAGCGGAGTGTATATGTTCCTAGAATTTGAGCTGTATTTGGTGTTTTCCAGACTTTTTGCGCGCCTTGATTCCAAGACTCCAATAATTGAGCTTCATGGGTGAAGGGATTGCCATTATAAATTGAAAAACTCGCCAATTTCCCGACTTCCAAAGTGCCAATTTGACCTTCAAGACCAAGCCAAGCAGCCGGAATGGTGGTCAGGGCGGCAAGTGCCTGATTGGGCGCCAAACCTCTATTGATGGCTTTACGTAAGTTTGTCCAAAACTGATCGGCATTTTTTAAACCTTGTGTACTGATGGCAAAATCGAGCTGCTGCTTCGCTAAAAGCGCTGCATTGGCAGGCGCAAGCTCCCAGTGCTTGAGGTCACTGAGTGGAATTTGATTGGCTAAATAAGGATCTTTGACATCGTAGGCCTCGGGGAAATTAAGTGGTAAAACAAGTTTTGTATGGAGCTCTTTTAGTGTCTGAGCAATGGCGTATTCATTGCCTGAACCCACATAAATAAAAGGACTTTTAAATTCTTTGGAAATTTTTTCAGCACGCAGAATCTCATATTTGTCGGTGGTTTTGAAAAAGGTAGGCAAGGTGTAAATGCTTTGCCATTGATTCAAAGATTCAGAGTATGGTAGTTTAGTAGCGTTAGTCGAATAATAATTTAAGTCATATAAAGCCTGACGAAGTAAAGCAATGGCACCCATTTGTGACGACGGATACCCTTGATGACTTCCACCCTTTTCAAAAGAGTAGTATTGAGCCGCTTTTGCTTTGACAATCTGACGATGCACTGGACCCTCACCTAAACCTACAAATGCACCGCTACCCCTGACAATTCCGTCTGTAAAATGCGTGAGTGCAAATCCAAAACCAGCTTGTTGAAGTTGCTCAGCTTTAGCTGCCTGATACTGATAAGCCGCGGACGCAGCAAGCTCCGGATGAATCGCCTCATTCCAGTAATAGGCACCCTCTTTATTGGATTCCATTTGTGGGCGCCATCCACTTCCTTCGTACTTAACGGGTTCTAGGCCCACATCTGAATAAAGTTCGACAAAAGATGGGACGATATATTTCCCGGTGTAATCAAGCACTACGGCTCCGTCTTGCTTGATTTGCTTTGCGACCTTGATAATTTTGCCGTCTTTTATAAGTAGATCGGTGGTTTGAGCCGTTTCGCCCGGCTTGATCATTAAAGTGGCATTTTGGAGGAGGATATAGTTTGGTTCAGTGGCTTTAACCCCGTTTTCAGGTCCAAATTGTGCCCTTAACTCGAGTGAAACGAAGAC
>JBILTD010000035.1:0-11894 GCA_044371695.1 Crocinitomicaceae bacterium
ATCAGTTTTCGGCAACGGACACGATTGAATGGTTTGAATCCAGAGGAGTGCCGCTCAAAACTTACCCAGATGGCTGTATTTTTCCGCTAGCGAACGATTCTCAGGTCATTATTGATAGCTTTTTAAAAGCTTGCAAGCAGTTAGGTGTTGAGCTCATGCTGCAGCAAACGATTTCAAAAATTGAACCGCTTACCAATGGTGTAAAACTTATGCAAAACGAGCAAGAACAGTTTTACGACCGCGTCATTGTGTGCACCGGCGGACAGCCCAAACTCAGTAATTTAAATTGGCTGCAAGAATTAGGGCTCGATATCATTGAACCACAGCCTTCTTTGTTCACGTTTAACATGCCTAAAAATCCAATTTGCGAATTGATGGGCACAGTGGTCACGAATGCCAGTGCCAAAATAGAAGGAACAAAACTAACGGGCCGAGGGCCTCTTCTCATTACACATTGGGGCATGAGTGGCCCTGCAATATTACTTTTGTCTGCTTGGGGTGCTAGAATCTTAGCAGAAAAAAACTACCATTTTCATGTTTTGGTCAATTGGCTAGATGATGCCAAAGAAGACAACTTAAGAGCGCAACTCGAGCAAACAAGCCAAGCCCAAGCGGGTAAAAAAATGAGCAACTGGAATCCGACGCCGCTAACCAATAGGCTCTGGCTGCATTTGCTCGAACGCAGTGAGATCAACCTAGATTTACGTTGGTCAGAGTTAGGAAAAAAGGGACTGAATCGATTAGTGAATACGCTGCTCAATGACCGCTATGAAGTCCAAGGAAAAACCACCTTCAAAGAAGAGTTTGTGACGGCTGGTGGGCTTTCACTTTCAGAAATCGATTTTCAGACGATGCGCACTAAAAAATTGCCGCAGCTGTCATTCGCCGGAGAAATTCTGGACATTGATGGCATCACGGGTGGCTACAATTTTCAGGCAGCCTGGACCACCGGATTCATTGCAGGCAAATATGCCTTTGACCCCGAAAAAGTGCTTTAAAACTCAGCGTTGAGCGGTGTTCTTGGGAATGGAATGACGTCGCGGATATTTGACATGCCGGTTACAAACATGACCATGCGCTCAAAGCCTAAACCAAAGCCAGCATGAGGTACAGTTCCAAATTTACGCGTATCTAGGTACCACCAAAGTTCTTCACTCGGGATGCCAAATTCTTCGCATTTTTTCAAAAGCACATCGTAGCGCTCTTCGCGTTGTGAACCTCCTACAATTTCACCAATTCCTGGGAACAAGACATCCATGGCCGCAACAGTTTTACCGTCCTCGTTCAAGCGCATGTAAAACGCCTTGATTTGCGCCGGATAATCAGTTAAAATAACAGGACAATTGAACTCTTTCTCTACAAGATAGCGCTCGTGCTCAGATTGCAGGTCAATACCCCACTCTACTGGGTACTTGAATTTCTTTTTCTTGTAATGATTTGAATTGAGTAAGAGGTCAATAGCTTCGGTGTAGGTGAGTCTTTTGAATGGATTTTCGATGACAAATTGCAAACGTTGCTTTAAACTCATTTCTTGGCGTTCATTGGCCGGTTTTTGAGCTTGCTCTTGAGCTTCGCGTTCGTCTAAAAACTGCACATCGGCCGCACAATTGGTAAGCACGTAGTTACAGATGTATTTTAAGAAGTCTTCGGTGAGGTCCATGTTTTCTTTCAATTCATTGAAAGCAACCTCTGGTTCAATCATCCAAAATTCGGCTAAGTGGCGCGACGTATTAGAGTTTTCAGCCCTGAAAGTAGGACCAAACGTATAAACCTGACCCAATGCTGTAGCAGCAAGCTCCGCCTCGAGTTGACCAGACACCGTTAAGTTCACGGCTTTGCCAAAGAAATCTTCTTTGAAATCTACCTTCCCCTCATCGGTTAATGGTGGATTTTTCGGATCAAGGGTAGTGACGCGAAACATTTCACCTGCGCCCTCAGCATCTGAACCCGTAATGATTGGCGTGTGTAAATAAAAGAAGTCACGCTCATTGAAAAACTGATGAATGGCAAAAGCGACTGCATGACGGATGCGAAATACGGCGCCAAACGTATTGGTTCTGAAACGCAAGTGTGCTTGTTCGCGGAGAAAATCAAGGCTGTGTCTTTTAGGTTGCATCACGGTTTTCTGAACCTCATCAGGGTGTGCATCTCCTAATATTTCAATATTTGAAACCTGTAATTCAACCGCCTGACCCGCTCCTTGTGAGGCCACGATTGTTCCGGACAAAGAAAGTGCTGCAGCAGTTGTAATGCGCTTTAATAAAGCTTCATCCCATTGCTCAAAATCGATAACGGCTTGTAAATTAGCCATGCAAGAGCCATCATTCAACTGTACAAAACGATTAGATCTGAAAGCTCTGACCCATCCTTTGACAACGATTTCTTGACCAAGCAGGGCATCTGCTGCCTGCAAAATTTGCGCAATGCGATATCTTTCCATGTTGCAAAGTTAATGAATGTTTAAATTCTTTAAATCGTCTTCGCTGACAGTTGGCGGAAAGATCTTGGCTTTTAGCTTCGCACAAACCAAATTGGCTACGTTTCTGGCGTCATTTTCAGTCTGAAAACCTTGAATGCCTGATCTCCCCGGAATACTTGGCTGATCAATGAGCATTTTGCCATTCTGACTAATTTGATACCCCCACCCGTTGGCTGTTTGAAGCGTTTGAATGTCAAAACGATTGTTTTGTTTTGAGTGGTTTGTTGTTGAAGATGTTCGTTCCTGATGAGAAATTTTATCAAACGATTTATCGTTCGTATTTTCCTTTGAAGAGGAGGCTGAACAAGACCACAAAAGCAAGAAAATGACTGTGAGTTGGCTAATTAATCGCATTTTACAAAAGTAGCAATTTGAGCTGTTGAGTTTTGCTCCCAAGCTAAGAAGTAGGTGCCAACTGGTAGGTATTCAATGTCAAGTGTGATATGGCCATTATATTGTGCTGCAATAAGCGAGTAGTTCTTCCCGCTTAAATCGGAACACACTAAATTTTCAACTGGAGAATCGGCGGCAAATTGAATATACATTGCACTTGGGTTCGGGTAAACTTTGACCTCAACCTTTTCGAGTTCTTTTTGACTCGCTGTACCACTATACCCCCAAAAATCATCTAGAAAAACACCGTTGTTGTATCCTGTGCCGATGTAACCCCAACCATCTAAATAAAAAGCAATTGCATTCTTTCTGCCGACTCCCGGTAAGTCAGCCCTTTGCGTCCAAGAATTTAAGTAATAGTTGTATTCCCAAAGGTCTTTATAAAAGGTATGAGCGGCATCCTCACCGGTTCCTAAATAACAAACTGGAAAGGCGGCCCAACCACAAGCGCCAGATCGTGGGCTTCCTGGGAAATTCGCTTTTTGAATCCATTGATCAGTTATAGGGTTGTACATCCAGAAATCTTGGCGCATGGTTCCGTCATCGCCTGTGCCTACAAAACCATAATCTAACATCGAAAAGCCAACAGCAGCCTGTCTCGGCGTACCCGCAAAATCGGCGACCTGAGACCACGCGTTGGTTATCGGGTCATAGGCAAAGAAATCATTTTGAAGGCCGCTCAGTGCAGACCCTGTGCCCACATAAGCCAACTGCCCTACAACAAAACTTACTGCTTCTCTTCGTGGAGCACCTGTGAAATTAGCTTTTTGCGACCACGCTTGTGTGGCCGGGTTGTATTCCCAGAGGTCATTCATGTAGGCAATGGTGGGCGTTTGACCCAACGCAACATATCCCTTTTGTTGGCCTTCATGGGTTAAGGCAAATGAGACAGCACCAACCCTTTCAAGACCAGCTCCACCTTCGCCGCCTAAAGAAAGTTCGTCATCCCAGTCGTCTTGGTCTGCTCGATACGAGTACATTTTTCTTTTGTATTCAAATTCATCCATTCCCGTAACTGCAAACGCTTTATTTTCAAGTACAAATGAACAAGCGGCTGATTTTGGAGGGCCCTTGACTGTATCCTTTTGCAGCCAATAATCTTGAGAAAAAGCAAGCTGAACCAATAAATGCATGCCTATCAAAAGGCTTAATTTTTTGAGCCTCATATCTTCATGATTTTTTTGGTGAATACTTGGCCATCGTTTGAGATAAATCGCACGATATAAGTACCTGTTTTTAACTGTTCAAGGTCGAGGTTATTGGCCTGTGCCATTAAATTCATGTACTCTTTTTGTAAGATGCCCGTTAAACTCCAAATCTGTATTTTTTCAATTTGACCTGCAAGGCCTTGGATTGTCAAAACTTCAGTTGCCGGATTCGGAAAGATGGAAATATTGGCTTGTAAAGCTTCAATTCCAGCGTAGTCGCAAGGTGCATATTCATAAAAACTTGCCTTTTTACCACTGTATCCCTTTCCTGTACCCACAAAAGCTTTTTCGCCAATCGTAAAAGCTATGGCGCTTTTTCTTTCACTACCGCCATAAGCAGCCCTGAGCGTCCAAGAATCTGTTTTTGGGTTATACTCAATGAGGTCGCCAAGCAAACCTCCGTTGTTGCCTAAGCAAACAAAGCCTCTGTCTTCAAGTGTAAATGTACTCGCTGCTCCGCGTTCGTAGGCAGGAAAAGGTGCAATTGGCGTCCATTGATTTGAGCCTGGGTTGTAACAATAAATATCTTTTTTGAAAATGTTTTGGTCTATGCCCATCCCAACATAGGCCTTAGAACCTACCACAAAAGCGCACATTTGGTAACGCACACCTCCGGGGAATACCGCTCTCGGAATCCATTGGTCATTACTTGGCTTATATTCCCAGAGTTGCGAACTGTATGTTGAAGAGCCTGTTTTCCCTCCACAAATATATCCCTTGCCTTCAACAGAAAAGCCGGTTGAAAAATAAACACCATTGCCTCCCATCCCTGGAAAATCAGCTATTGCCGTCCAGGCATTCGTAAGCGGATTGTAGCGCCAGAAATCTTTGAGCGTAAGCCCAACTGGTGCTGATACACTGTCCATTCCTGTGCCCACATAAGCATAATTACCAATTACAAATGAAACGGCGTCGCGTCTTGCTGAACCTGGCAAGTCTGCTTTTTGAGCCCAAGTATCTGTACTCGGGTCATAAGCCCATAAATCTTTGTGAATCACCTCAGCTGTATCTTGACCGCCAAATAAATAACCTTTCCCCATCACAGAAAAACCAGTAGCGCGCTCGCGTTTGCCCATGGCTACATCATTGCACTTTGTCCAGACATTGTATTGCGCTTGGAGGAAAAAAGGAGCAAAAAATAGAATTAGAATGAATATCCTCATTGTTTAAATAGCATTTGTTGCTTTAATATTTGATGTCCATTGGAAATTTGCAGGAGATAGGATCCTGCGGGTAATTGCGCTAAGTCAAATGATTGATGATCAAAAGTAAGGGTTGTATTTAAAATTGTTTTTCCATTGAGTTGAATCAATGAAACATTTAACGGATAGCTGCCTTGTGCACCATTTAAATCTATGGTTAGCTCATTTGAGAATGGATTAGGGTAGGCCTTAAAATCTATGGTGATTTCATCGATTCCAATAGTGTTGTCAATTGGATTAAACTGCCATAAATCGTTCAGATTTATTCCATTTGTACCGGTTCCTATGTAGCCTCTGTCGTGAATCGCCCAAGCCACAGGAAAGCGTCTTTTGGTCCCCGGAAAATCAATTTCTCGTCTCCAAGAATTAGTAGCAGGGTGAAATGACCATACTTGCTCTGTAACAACTGCTAAAGCACCTACATAACCGGAAGTCACGTAACCTCGTTGTTGAATGGCAAAACCTGAGCTTCCGCCTGTTGAATTGCCCGGAAAACTAGCCCGTGGCACCCACTGATTGTGCAACGGCTTGTACTCAAGTAACTGATTGCCATACTTGATGAATCCACTGCCTTCAATCACAAATGAACAAGTCCAGTTTCCAAAAGAGACCGGAGCATTCGCACACAAACTCCAGCTATCTGTATTTGGGTTGTATTTTGCCAGCTGATTGGCCTGATAAACAAAGCCTTGATTGTTCACAGCAAAACCTTGACTATCGCCTGGGTTCGGCAAGATGCAATTAGCAATTTGTCCCCAAGTATTTGTAGCTGTATTGAATTTATAAAACTGCGTACTCAGTGCAGAGCCTCCACCTACAACCGGACAATTATCTACAACAAAAGCAACGCAACCGTGGGTTGAAACCGGGAAATCAGCTTTTTGTGTCCAGGTGTCAGATGCGGGGTCGTATTCCCACCAATCTTTAAATGAAATATCTTGGCCAGTTCCATTGATGTGTCCAAGCCCAATATAGCCTCGGTGTGAGGTAGCACAACCCGTTGCACGATGTCTGCCAACACCTCCAACACTTGCTTTCTGAATCCAAAATTGCGCCTGAATCTGGATCTGCAAGACTAATAGACTGCCTAAAATGAAGAATCTCATTGCTTTTGCCATTTTTGGATCTTGCCCGTCTCTATTTGCAAGAGCAAATAGGTTCCTGGTGCGAGTTGCTCAAAATTTTGAGAGGAATCTAAGGAAGAATCAAAGGTGCTTAGTACTTTACCCTGAACATCTGTCAATTGATACAAGCCGGAGTTTTCTTTTACATTCAATGTCCCTAAACTAGGATTAGGATAGAGTTGAAAAGGCAAATCTGCACGTTCTTCTAACCCAACATAACTCGCATCAATTTGTAAAGTGTAGTCGCCTGTAAGTGCTCCCCATCCTTCGACAATTATATATAGCGGGCCTAAATTCGTCGCATCAAAATAGAGTTCAGAACTTGGTGCGCATTGTGTGGCATCGTCATTATATGCAATCACTTGTCCGTTCATATCTACAACGCTTAAAAAAGTATCGAAGCTAGACTCACATAAAGAGACATGTACACTTTCAAGCAGTGGATTTGGTTCAAAGTAGTAGTAAATGTCTGGGGAAGGATAAACAAAGTTTTGATTTGAATAACAAATCTCTGTCGATCGAGTATCTGTATAAGGCAAAGTACTTATAACGATAGCGTCATTTTGGTCGTCACCAGGATAGCCTGTGCAATTGAGTCCGTTAGCAAGTGTAATACCGAAGTCTGTGACAGACCCCCACTGATAAGTTCCACAAGGATTCAAAGGCAAGGTGCCTGCTTCACGCTGCATGACGCGGAGGCGTGTGACACCGTTCACAGCATTTGGTGGTACCGTTAAGCTCCAAACTTGAACGGGTGCAGGAGGTGTTCCGGCCCAAGTTCCTATACTCTCGTATGGATCAAAGTTGCCATTTTGGTCAAAATCTATCCAAGCTTCACCCACTCCCGCATAATTGCCACCACAGGTGCCAAACTTGACAGAAATTGTGTAACTAGCACCAGCATTGAGTGTAACATTGACATTTTGAGAGAGGTCTTGAAGCCCAATAATTCCTGGGCAACCTGTGTAATTAATCGTGCCAACTACACCATTGAGCACCACACTTTCGACATTGGAGTCAACAGTACTGGTAGGTCCCACATTGGTACAATATTGGGCGGAAAAACCTTGACTTAGAAGCAGTAAAAGGCTAAGGTAGAAGTGTTTCATGTAGTAAGTTCTAAAAGCAAGGTACGGAATTCCTGCTTAACACAAACTTAATACGGCCAGAATTTACTTGTTATTCCAGTGTGTCATGGCCATGGCTAGGCCATCAAAGACGTAGCTTTTTACAGCATTACTTGCGGTTTCAATGCGCTCTGGTAAGGCTTTGTCTTCGTCTGGTTTCCAGGTACCTAGCACATAATCGGCTTGTTTACCTTTGCCGAAGTCAGCTCCTACTCCAAAACGCAAACGCGCATATTCTTGAGTTTTGAGAAGAGCTTGTATGTCTTTTAATCCGTTATGGCCGCCATCACTGCCTTTACCTTTCATTCTGATCGTGCCAAAAGGCAGGGCAATATCATCTGTGATGACCAAAAGTTGTGTTACAGGAATTTTCTCGGCTTGCAGCCAATAATTGACAGCTTTTCCTGAAAGATTCATGTAGGTAATCGGCTTGATCAATATCAGTTGTCTGCCTTTGAATTTTGCCTCGGCTCTGAAAGCGGCTTTGTCAAGAGAGAACTGCGCACCTAGTTCTGCTGCCAGCGCATCAAGAACCTTAAAGCCAATGTTATGTCGGGTTTCAGCGTATTCAGAACCCGGATTTCCGAGACCAACAATCAGGAATTTCATGCTACCAATTTGGACAAGAATTACACTTATCTTTTGATTTCAAATAAAACAGTGCGCCAACAACAATATCGCGCTCGCCAAATAAGAACGTTTGCTTGGCATGAGAATCGTAATCGTTGGGTCTGGTTTTTACTCGGTACTGATGAATGAGGCCTCCAGAAATATTGCCTGCAATAAAAACATGCTTAAAAAATTCTGCGCGCAAACCTAAATGAGCAGACAAGCCAAGCCCAGACAAGGAAACAGTTTCCATTGATTTTTGACCCGCAAAAGTAAAGTCATTGAAAGAGAGAACTGGACCAGCGCCAGCTCCCATCATGGTGGTTAAGGCAAAGCGTCCTTTTTCAGATTGGTAAACTTTGAAAACATTAGTTAGCTGTAAATTGATGTAGTTGAGGCCGTTCGTATTTTCGTAATGAAAGGTGCTTTCTTGTGTTGTGATAGAATCACCACTGTAGGTCCCTGACCAACCAGTTACAGGATCAACACCTGGGTTAATAGTACCACTGAGCAAATAGGTTGGGCCATGCTTCATGACATATTTCATATGCTCATAGCCCAAAGAGAGCGCCCAATTTCTTTTAAAATTGTAGCCAATTCTAACATCGAATTGTGGTACAGTAAACATTTTTGGATCAATGTATTCGCTGAAATCTCTTGATGGTCTGTCTACGGCTTGAACCCCTGCTAAACGAAAATCATAGCCTGGGCCAATAAAACGAATCGTGCTCGGGGAGTAAATACTTCGGTTGTAGCCCCAGTAGAAAAAAAGCGTGCCGGGACCGGTAGATTTTTTTTGTGGCTTGTATTGCGCAGTTACTTGTCCGATCAAGAAGAAGCTCAAGAGCACGATTAAAAACTTTCTCATCTGGTAATGATTTTTACCCATTCTTCTTGGGATAATATTTTCTCTAAACGATAATGTACTGCTTTGTCACTGCTGTACCATTCTACCAAACCAATATTTTGGGCAAATACGCTGGTTCTCAAACCAATTTGCTCCGCCTCTTTTCGGGTATACGGGTTCAAGGTTGTTGCTCTGATTTTATCAGTAAAGTAAAGGCTTTTTGCTTTTTGAGAACCCATAAATTGGGCAGTTTTGGTCGTCTTGTATTTTCTAAAGACTTCGTAAAGAATCAAGGTTGAATCAGTGAGGCCGCTAAATTTAGAGGCAAACCAAGTTTCTTTGTTGAGGTCAAAAGGAAAGAGTTGATTTTTATAAAGCAAGGCTTTTTCTTTACTCTGATTGCGGTTCACAACCATTTGATCTTGAACGCTCAAAGAATCAATGTTGTAATTGATGGCTTCGCGCAAGCGTCCGTCACTTTCATAGACCTCTACAATGAGGTGAGGTCCTATGGCGTCTTCAACGGTGTAAATACGGTGAAATTCTTCATCAAGACCCTTTGCGGCATCGCGGTAAAGGTAAATTTTAGGAAGCGTGTCTAAAGGATAGAAATACTCAGCTTGCGGATTCAGACTTGTATAGGCGGCTTGAGCATCTTCGTTGTTATTGATGATCACACTAACAATAGTAGCGCCTATTATTAAACCTAATATCCAAAGCCATTTTTTCATTTTGACATCTTTAAAAATGCAACTTCTTGCTCAGTCAGGTGGCGGTAGTAACCACGCGGTAAATCCTTTTTTGTAAGGCCTGCATACATCACGCGATCAAGCTTTAATACTTGAAATCCTAGTGCTTCAAAAAGTCTTTTGACAATTTGACTTTTTCCAGACCTGATTTCAACACCTACTTCGTGATTCGTTGCGCCTTCAACATAACTGGCTTCCTCAACCCTTGTGCGTCCGTCTTCAAGATCGAGGCCGCGCATTAGTTTTTCGAGGTCTTCGCGAGAAACAGCTTTGTTAACCTCAACATGATAGATTTTACGTGCTTGATATCTCGGGTGATTCAGTTTTTTAAATAAATCGCCATCATTGGTAAACAACAAAAGCCCGGTGCTTTCGCGATCTAATTTGCCCACCGGATAAATCACTTCGCGACATGCTTTTTTAACTAAAGACATGACCGTTTTGCGACCCCGAGCATCTTCGATGGTCGTGAGGTATCCTTTTGGTTTATTGAGTAAAACGTAGCGCTTGGTTTCTGCATTGATGGTTTCGCCATCGTATTGCACCACATCGGTTTTTTTGATTTTGTAGCCAAGTTCTGTGATGATTTGGCCGTTGACCGAAACCACCCCTGTTTGAATCAGGACATCGGCTTCTCTTCTAGAGCAAACACCGGCATTAGCCAAGTATTTATTGAGACGCACAGCATCTTCATTGAAGGTAGGAAGTGGATCTCCTTTCTTCATTTTGATTTTGTAGTCGATGTATTTGCGTTTGTCGCGGGCAGTCACTTTAGCCCCGTCTTTTGCGCCTTGTACTTTGGTCTTTGAACCAGCTTTTACGGGGCTCTTTTTGGGGCTCTGCGAACTTGATGAACGCTTCGTACCTGTTGATTTTGGTTGTCTCATTTGGATACAAAGATAGACAAAAACGACGAGTGTCTTAGCGCTCCTGCAAGAGCAGGTCAATGTCTTTGATGAGGTCTGTTACTTCCTGAGGATTTGTGCCATCGTAATAACCCCTAATTCTTAACTGCGGGTCAATTAACACAAAGTTGTTCGTGTGAATGAAATCACTGCCGGCGTCTCCTAAATTTTGGGCTTCAGCAGGCTTCAAAACAAAGAAAGACTTTCTTGCTAACGTATATAATGCTGACTTTTCTCCGGTTAGAAAATGCCATTGTCCAGTTTTTGCCTGGTGAGAAGTCGCGTAGCGTTTCATTTGTTCTACTGTATCAACATCTGGGTCAACAGTAAAACTAAAAATGCCCACTTTGTTGTTGGCGTCAAATTTTTTCTGAACGCGCTGCATTTGCGAATTCATGATCGGGCAAATGCTCTTACAAGTCGTGAAAAAATACTCAACCACACTCACCTTCCCTTTCATGTCGGCCTCTGTAATGTACTTTCCATCTTGATTTTGAAAACGAAAGGCGCCAATTCTGTGTCCCATACCGATGCGCAGCATTTCAGGATCCACCATTTCTTCTTGCACATCAATTGGATTGATCACAGGAAGGATCTTGCTTCGACCTTCTCCACTTAAAAAATAATAGCCAATCGGCACTAAAATCATAAATAGTATACCAATAAATAGAATCCGTCTCATGGTACAAATTTAACGATTCAACAAATTGTAAACTGTGACTTTAATCAACTCTTGACGCGTCTTGAGGTCTCCTTTTAGAATAGTGAAGGGTCTATTAAAAGCGACAAGTTCTTTTTGGTAAATTTCAAACAGCCGTTCCCGGTCTGAAGGGTTTTCACGTAAAGGGTCGGGCTCCCACGGGATGTCGGGTGCACACAGAAAGTAGTGGTCAAACTGCTGTTTGTCTAAAGCTTGAAGCAACTGCTCATCCACTCTCTGATATTTTTCTGAAGACCAAATTTGAAACACATGCATTTCAGTATCGGCAACAAATGAGCCGGAGGGCCACCATGCAAGCTGACCTTTCGCCATTTCAATGAGATCTGCCTCTTCATAATGAGGTCTTGTTTCCAAATAGGTACGGGCATATTCTTGGGCAAGTGGCCAATTAAAAAATGCAGCGCACCAATTCGCAAGTGTTGTTTTACCACAAGACTCTGGGCCCGTAAATGCTAAACGGATAATGCCTTTTTCCATTTTCTGAGTCCGTTGAAGGCCAAAATAAGGTAGCCTAAATATAAGAAACTGCT
>JBILTD010000181.1:0-3851 GCA_044371695.1 Crocinitomicaceae bacterium
CTCTGAATTAGATATGGTTTCTTTCTTCGCTTGATTTTCTGAATTTGAAGTAAGATTCCCATCTTTAATTGACTTGACTAGGTCCTCCTGCTGCGCATATTGCGACAATAGCTCCTCCATGGATAAGGATAAGTCGATATCAGGCAAATTTTGCTGCTCGGATTGCGACAAATAGGTTTCTTTCAGTGGAGCTTGGTCAAAAGTGGCTACATAAGTCTCTTGCTCCAGAAGTTTGGAACTCAAGATTTCGATATTTTGATCGCTTAAAGCTAACAGTTGCTTGAGTTGATCCATTCTTTTTTGGGTGGCTTCTTGCTCTTTTTTAGATTGTAGCGCCAAATTCTTCTCTTGAATTTTCAGTTGATCTTGGATTTTCTGTCGGTTTTGCTTCTCTACTTGCAGTGCTTTGACTTGTTCTTGTAGAGCCATTTGTGCCTTGAATTCTTCTGTCTGAAGTGCACTTTCGCCATCAAACGCTGCAATTTGAAGGTAATTAGATAACTCCTGATCAATAGACTCCAAATAAATCAAAATTGAATCTTGATGACCAGCATGTTGCCAAGCCGCAATTTTCTCGTTTGTTTGTTGAATTTTACTTAGGATTTCTAAGTTTGGAATATTAGCCGCCTGATTGATGTCTAACCAAGTTTTGATAAATGCAAGCTCTTGACTGATTTGAATAATTTCTTGAGGGGTTCCGCTGCTGATCAAACGCTCTCGCTCCGCTAATTTGAGCTCAAATTCTTTGCGCAAGACTTCGGTAAGCCGAACTTGATTTTCAAGACTGACTTCTGCGGCGAGTAAAGTATCGGTTAGTTGATTAACTAATGCTGTGGTATCTGAATCTGGCCATGCAAATTGGGTTAACAAAGGACTACGCTCAGAATTAGCAGGTGTTTCATTATTAAATTGTACTTGCCCGATTTCTTTTGCCTGCCACTTGAGTTGGGCCTTTGCGAGTAGCTCCACCTGTTCTTCAAGGTCTGCCGGAATAATGCTGTTAATAACCGTGTATTTTTCTCGACCATACTCATTAAGCTCATAGCGCACCAACTGTTTGAGTTGTTCTTTTTCTTTTAGTTCCGGAATGACAAAAGTGGTTTCATAGGCTTTTGAAGACCCTTCAAGCTGAATACTCAGACGAAAACTTCCTTTTGCAGGCAAAACAACCAAGTAGGCACCATTTTCATCACTGAGAAACGGACCATACTGAGTTTGAGAACTCAAGTCTGTAAAAGTCATACTTGCCTTTAACTGCTTGTTGTTATATTGATTACTGAAGTTACCTGCAAAAACAAAAGGAATTTGCTTTTCTTGTTCGAGTGCCAAGCTGTAAATTTCACAACGTCCAGCCTGCCCTGCTCTGTTACTAGAAAAATAGACTTGGCCGCGCGTTCTGTCCAAAACATAAAGTAAATCATCGTCTGGGCTAGAGTACGGATAAGGTAGACGTTGACATGCGCTACTCAGACCCGTCTGCAGATCGAGTTTTGCTTCAAAAAGGTCATAACCACCTATGCTGTTGGCCTCTGAACTGAAATAAAGTGTCTGGCTTTCTTCGTCATAGAAGCCAAAAGCTTCATTTTTTAAAGAGTTGACTACTCCTTCAATTTTAAACAGTTTTGCCCAATTGTTGGCTGCATCCTTTTTCTGAATGTATAAATCAAGTTGACCGCTGCCGTCGTCGAGTGCTAAAATTCGGTATTTCATTGCACGACGATAACAATAAACGGGCACTTGACCTTTTTTGGCGTTGTATTTTGGCAACACCTCAGCTGCTTCGTAAATACTATAGCCCTCCTCGGCAAAAGGATAATTGGTGTAAAATTTATTGCGATCTACCTCTTTGGAAGTCAGAAAAGGTAAGGTTTGAAAATTTTTAAGTTCCAATGCGCCACGCTCACATTGTTTGATGTAATCTTCTACATCGTAGGCCTGTTTCTGATTGGCACTTAATTTTTCATATTGTTGATAAGCCGTGATGGCTTTTTTAAAGAAATATTGATGTTGAAAAATGCGCGCACGGTAATAATAAACCAAGGGATCTACAGGCATTTGATTGGAAAGAATCAAGTCGAAGTATTTAGCTGCATCATTTTGATTGGCGACCTCATACAAGCAATGACCATAGCGAAAATTGAAGTCCGGATTGAGCTGATCTTTAGCAAGCAATTGTCTGTATGTTGGCAAAGCACTACTAAAATCTTTTTTGGAATAACTTGTTGCTGCTTCCTTTTCAAGCAAGGCCTGATTCTGCCCGTAAACTTGGTGCGAAAGACCAATGAGCAGTGCGATGAAAAAAGTAAAGTAATTTTTTTGCAGCAAATTCAGTAAGCTAAACGCTTCACTTACGATTTTTTTGCAAAAAGGTTCATGCGATTTTCTGTCCGATTCCGGAGGCGTTCAATGTTCTTGCGATGTGCCCAAATGACAGATACACCAAGGATGATTGTGAAGACAATCATGATGCGCGTATCGTCGTGAACAAAATAATAGGACACAACGGGAAAACAAAGGGCTGCTGTCATGGATCCGAGAGACACATAGCCGCTGCTAACAAATACGATTAAAAAGATGGCTAAGCAAACTGCAGCAGCTGGTGGATTAATGCCAATTATTACACCGAGTGAAGTAGCGACGCCCTTCCCTCCTCTGAATTGTGCAAAAACAGGAAAAACATGGCCAAAAACAGCAAAAAAAGCTGCTGTCAGCTGTAAAATCAAAAACTCATCTTTATATCCGGCAAACCAACACGTTGCAAAAAAATAAGGCAAACAACTTGCAATTGTACCTTTAGCGACATCAACCAAGAGCACCAACCAACCGTAGCGTTTTCCGAGCACGCGAAAGGTATTGGTAGCGCCCGCATTTTGGCTACCGTGCTCGCGGATGTCAATGCCTTTGAAATATTTTCCGACCCAAACCGCACTCGGAATTGAACCGAGCAAGTAGGACAAAACAATGATCAAAAAGAGTAATTCCATACTATTTGTTCAATAAATAGGAGCGTAATTTAGCTAAAATTGCCGAGGCAGCGATTTCATCAATGGGCTCATACTTGAAATTTTTCGATTGTCGCTTTTCAGCTTTAATATTCTCTATAGCTGTTAAAACTACTTTATCTGAACTATAAAAAGATAGCAAGCCATCCTTTTTGTCTTGTTCATAAGACAAGACATAACGCGTATTATCAAAAGTTTGAAGCTCCCAAATGAGACTCGGATTGCACTGGTCTGAGAAACATTGAACATAACATTGTGTGAGCTCTACTGGCTGATTAATCGCTTGGCCATTGATACTAATTAAACCAACTGTTTGGGCAACACCTATAAGTCCTTTGTCATTCTTTTTGGAAGTCGGTTTGTCGCTGCCAAAACTCTCTAAAACTAACCCACTTAAAATGAAGGTTTGTTGCAAACCAGTAGGCATTTTTTTGAGTTTCTCTTCGTCGAAATCTTTAAACACTTCTTGCGCTTCCTTGGCATTTGACCAATATGAAAGACTATTTCTCAGGCCGTAAATTGGTTTTTTCATGCCCCACTCAGTTGCGTTCTCAGAGGCTTTGAATTGATCAGCCATGGTATTGAGAATGCTGTTGTCTAGCGGAATTTGAACCTTGGCATTGGCGCTGATCCTGGTTTTATTGAGATTGCGGTCATAGGCAATTTTTCCGTAGAGATCCACTTTAAACTCTCCTGTTTGTATTCCTAAATTGATGGCACCATAGCCAGCAAGCTCACAAGTCTCGGCATCGAGCACCAGTAAATTAGATAAGGAGTCCGTCCTTTCCAAGCGTGCTTTGCTACCAAGTTCAAATTGTTTGCGTTCAACGTTGTATTGAATGTAACCTG
>JBILTD010000036.1:0-11821 GCA_044371695.1 Crocinitomicaceae bacterium
ATACCCTACGCGTTTTTCAAGTACGGCATTGTAGCTGTAAAATTCCCATAGACCATCTTTTTTGCCATTTACAAACTTGCCCGCTACAGATAAAACACCATTGGCAGTTCTTTCCTCAAATGGCCCTGTTTTTAATCCTTGCTGAAATGTGTACGATTCCTTGATAACGCCATCCACATAATAACTGAGGATCTTGCCATTTCCATTTTTTATGGTTTGTTTATGTGGCATTTGTTCTTCCCAAAATTCCATCAAATAAATCGTGTCATTACTCACCACTTCTACAGATTTTGGGCTGCCATCTGCATAAAAATATTCCCAACGTCCAACAGGACTTCCCAAATCAAATTGACCTTTAGTTAATAGTTTGCCATCTTCAGCATATGCCTTGTATGAGGAATCTGGCACATTAAAAGTGAAATAAGATTCTTCTTTGATTTGTTTGTTTGGATAATAAAAAGTTCTTTTTCCATGGACCCTGTTGCGATAGTAATACGCTTCCTCTTCTAGAATACCATCGTATGTATAAAATTGCCATTTACCGTGTTTTTCATCAACGGCTGGCTTTACAACCCCAACATAATAAGAGCCGGTCCCTTGCAAATGTTTTTTTTGAGCATCCCAGTAAAGTTTAACTTTTGGGCTTAAATTTTCTTTTAAGATTTTATAATCTTGGGCCTTTGCACTCCCTAGAAGCAAGACAAAAACTAGAAGATATCTCATGATTTTGAAATTAACGAAACATGAATCGGAACATAAAAAACAGTCCAAAAGCTACAAATGAAACACCGATGACTTTATTTAAGAGTGTCAGCATGCGTTCGTTAACGAAGTTTTTAATTTTTTTGGCGGTAAATATTTTTAAGATATCAAAACTGAAAAACGTAATGAGGATTGTCCCGAGAAATAGAAATAACATGCTATTACTGTCATCAGTGCTTTCTCTTTTGGCAATCGACGCCACACTTAACCAATAAAAAATAACCAGAGGATTCGCAAAATTGAGTAAAAATCCTTTGGCAATGCTGAGGCCAAGATTTCTTTTTGGATCCTTGCCTTCAGTAAGGTGAAATTTTTCTGTTACTTCGGCGAGTTCAGCGTCTCCGGATGACATTTTTGTTTTTTTAAACCAATTGAAGACGCCATAAATTATAAAAATGGAGCCACCAATAATGTCAAAAAGTTGCTTGTTATTGCCAGAAAGCAAATAATTGATTTGCTCTACAAATAAAACAGCGAGTAAGATGTAGACGATGTCGCTGATGAGCACGCCAAGGTCTAACGCCAATGCACTGCGGATACCTTTGGTAATGCTGTTTTCAATTAAGACAAAAAATACAGGCCCTGGCATTACAGATAAAATAAGGCCAATAGTAAATGCTCGGAATAATAAATCCATATAACAAAAATAACTTTTCCTGCCACTGAAATGCTTTTTAGCATTGAATGTTACGGACACTGCGATGTTTATTTCGGGAAATCCACTAAATTTGTCACTCAATTTATACGAAATGAAAACATTGCGCGCTAATCAGAAACTTGAACAAATCATTGAAACAGTAGAAAAAAAGGGCATTGCAGCTCCATCACTTGTTGCTGACCTCAAAGAATTGCGCGAAATGGCCTTGCTTGAACAAGACCCATTAGTTGTTAAAGTCCTTCGTTTGACCTATGAATTCATCACTGAAAATGAGTGCTTTGATGTTGAGGCGCAATATGAAGAAGATGAGGAAGGCAACGAATACCCAATAGAAATCGAAGACCAAGAAAATCTTTTGTATTTATTGAATTTGCTTAAGAATGCCGAGCATAAAATCAACCGTGAAGAGATCAAAGACTACCGCTCTGCGCTCAAACTAGAATTATACTAAGCAACCACTCACAGGGGCCTTACGTCTTTTCGACGAACAGCCTTTGTTCATGGTTTTAATCACTTGCAGAAAAACCTGGATGACCTCCAGGTTTTTTTATTGCTAACAAAATTGACAGTATTTTGAATCCGTATTATGGCCAAATGTGATATTTGGATCAAGTAATTCGGTCAGTAGTTCGGTTAGCCCTTCATTGATGAGTTCAGGGATTGCACTCAAATCTGGATGTTGCTCAAAATTTAAGGTGAAATTATTTTCTCGATTGATCAAGGACTCAATTCGGGCCTCTTGCGGAATAAAACCAAATTTCTCTTGAAAGAAAAGACAATATAGACTTAATTGAAGGGTATGTTTTGGGATTGAAAGGTTCGTAAGCGCATCGTTTTTTGCACTGATTTTTACATCTTTAGCATCTACCTTTCCTGATTTGTAGTCAATGACACGGTAATGTTCACCAATACGGTCTATGCGATCAATGTAACCCACAAATTTGATAGGAACCGTTTGTTGATGGATTTCAAAAGACAACTCAAGTTCAAATCTTCCTTCAAGCTGCTCTATAAACAAAGGTTCCGTGAGGGATTTCACAAAACTCAGCTCTTTGAGTAAAATTTCTTTGGTCAGGTCTAGGGCCATTTCAAAGCTCAGTCTATTTTTTCCTTTACTAAAAAGTTGTTCATTTTGATCAAAATAATCTAAGAATTGTTTTCGAAGCACCTCTGGGTATTGCGCGATCATTTTTGCAACATCTTTTTCGGTAAGGGGACCCGGTGGGGGTTGAACTAAGTCTCCATTTTTGAGACGCTGGGCATGAGGCAAATAGAGCTCTTCTAAACAATTATGAATGAGTGATCCGAAAGTGTGTTGCGCTAAATCCTCTTCGACTTCATCTTCTTCGCCGAATTCAACGACATATCGGTAATAGAAGTCGAGAGGACAGGATAAATATTTTTTTAAAGCAGAAGCTGAAACGGCTTGAGCCAAATACTGCTGTATGCGCTCGATAATTGCTGGCGTTTTGATAAGTTCGAGACTGCCATTATTTTGCGTAATACTCGGAATTTGATATTTAAATTCCTCCCATTTTACATTAGGATTATTTTCTAACCACTCCATTTCTAATTGAAGGAGGTATCTGCTTCGTTCGTTACTACCTAAAATTTCACTAGCCGAAGTGTAAGTAAAGGTTATATGCCGAGCATGATGCAATAAACGATAGAAATGTTGTGCGAAAATACCTTGTTTGTCACGGTTACTCGGAAGTCCAAAGGCAGAACGAAGATCCATTGGAATAATCGTTTGGACAGGATTAGTAGGGGGCAGTTTCCCCTCATTCATTCCTAGAACAAAAACGTGTTCAAAATCAAGTAAGCGTGTTTCTAAGAGACCTGTTATTTGAAGACCAACCGTTGGATTTCCTAAATAAGCTAAATGTGCCTTGGTCCAATGTTGATAGAATAGCTTTTTAAAGCTGCCAAGTGTCATGGATGGATAACCATCAGCGAGTAAATTTTCAAATTGACGACAACACTGCTCAAAAGTTAAAATGGCCGTATGTTCAAAGTCATGGGCTTCTGGAATGAGTTCAATCAGAAGAGCGTTAATCTTTCTAAGCTGTTGGATGGCGACGAGCCAATTTTGTTGCCAAGAATTGCTAAGTAATTCAATGAGTTGGTGGCTAAACCCTTCTAGTTTGAGTTGTGTTATTTGTTGAAAAACACGATTGAACTTAACGGTTTGTTTTTCAGCTTTACTTAAAGCTTGAAACGCTTTTTGATCTAGACAAATGCTAGTAAAAGCATGGTGACAGAATCTTTGAAAATCCTTATAGTATAGGGCTGTAGTTTTAAATTTATGTTTGTTTTCTTGAATTTGAAAACAGAGATCTACCCATGTTCTGATAGGAGTTTGTTCAAGGGGAAGACCTAAAGTGATATTAGCTTTTCCTACATTTTTTGGAATGTGTCGTAGCGCAGCATGCACCAATGTTTCATCAGCAAGTAGCACCAAAACTTCGCTCCAGTCTGTTGGTTTCAGTTCTTTGAGTTCAGTAGCTAATACCTTGACTTGTCCAATATGCTGTGCACATTCAATGACTTTGACATGATATGTTTCATTTTGAAGCTGATTACTAAGAAATCTTGGTTCTGTTAGGCCAAAGTAGCTCAAATTTTTGCGTTGAAAGGCGCCCGCCTCGTGATGCGTATTTTTAAAGTAATAAGCATCAGTGTCAATTAAAAAATCGGCTTGTTTGCGCTTCAATAAGAATTGAATAATGCTTTGTTCAGCGCCACTGAGTGCATTAAATCCTGCAAAAATAAAGTGTGTTTTATCTGAAAGCAACAATACTGGATGCTCTGCTAAAAAGCGATACGCCATGGCTTTTGTGAAGCCATTTTTGTCTGCTAATTTTTTAGCCAATCTGGTGTGCAAATCTGAAATATGCTCCCAAAAGGCCATGAATTTTTTTTGCGACGTAGAATAGCTTTCTTCGTCAATTTGCCAACTTTCAAGTGCTTTGATTGAGGCTAGATTTTTGTAAAGCTGCTGTTCATTCACTAAGTAGCGATCAACATCATCGAAATCTGATAACAAAATAGCCCCCCAACTCAAGAAATCCTCAAATGGTTGAGCTTCAGCACCTAATACTTCTTGATATACCTCAAAAAGCATCAGCAGTACCCTTGTTGGGTGCACTATTTTTTTTGGGCTTAATTCAGTGACCCATTGATCGATGGTTTGAATTGTTGGTGCAAGCATAGGGCCTTTGTTTTGACGAAACAAGGCATTTAGCAAATAACGCTTGGCGCGTTCTGAAGGCAGAATAACGTGGAGTTCTCGGTTTTTTTCGAGTTGCGTTAAAATTTCTATAGCAAGCTGGTCAAGGACTTTCATGCGTATAAATCATTCGAACCACACTTTTTCAAAAAATGAAAAAGGTCGATTTGAGTGCATGAATTTATTGCCACCATAACATTTAATGACTACAAAGTGCGCAGCACCAAATTGAATCTGAACAAAATTTAACCCCTCTGGATACGTATCGGAAAGACCATAAAAAACGACAGAGCCATCGTCGAGAATTTTTTTGGTGATATTGGAACCAGTAGGCGGGTTGATGTAAATGCTGGCTAACTCTTCTTGCGAGATATTAGGATCAAGTGCCTGTAAGTTTATTTCAAAGGTGTTGCCTTGCCCAAGCTCGCGGTAAACAATTCGTTTGGTTCCGTCTTGAAGGTCTTTTACATAGGGTTTACCTGGGAATTTGGCAATTAGGCCAGAACTTGCATCTGCGAATACAAATTCGGTTGTTTTTTTCAGTTGAATTTTGGCAGTAGGTGTTTGATCAGCTACTGACCACAGTACTGGCCTCACCCGATATCCTTTAGCTCTGAGCATTTGAATAAGCCCATCTTCACCACCTAAATGGCCAGCACCAACGGCACAAAAAAAGCTGGTGTTTCCTTTCAGTAGTTCAATGAGTTTGTCGAGCATCAGTTTGTTTCTTTTGATAATGACTTCGTCATAAAGCCGATCTTGAACAGATAAACTAGACTTCATAAAGCGTTGCAGTGCTTCAATATCACCCTTTAAGTAAAGTTCTTTAAGTTTCTCTTGCGTGAAGGAGTTGATCCCGTTATCAATGATTTTTCTTTCACTTAATTTGAATTCGTTACTAAGTGCATATTGATCCTCTAGGGCTTCAAGCGCCAAGACTTGCTTATTGGCGTGTAACGCTAAGACTTGAAAATAGGCGTCTAGGAATTGTGGCATTCCATTTTCAGAACCATAAATGGTTTCAGAGCTTTCTACAGAACTTGTATAGGACTTTCCTTGGTCGTCAAATCTGGTTTCAGGCAGGTTTTTTCGGGTGTCCATTTCTTCAAAAAGCCGATAAATATCGGTTTCAAGTACCAGTATTTTTGCTTGCTCAAACGCAACGTAAACACTGTCTGAAAGGTCAAAAAGAGAGCGGTCATTGGCATGAAGTGTTCCAAAAATGTAGGATTTGACTTTTGATTTTGGATGGCTGATTTCCCAAAGTAATTCTTTCTCTGGCAAAATCAATTGTGAAAAGCCTAAGGAGAAACTAATTAAGAATAGGAGGAGAACTCTAACCTGCATTGATTCAAAGTTAAACAATTACTTGCACAAGTGGAGCCGCAAGAAAAACTTAAATAAAAATCCTTTGAATATGATCTTCAGTGTAGGCGTAAGCTAAATAGGCAAGAGAAGATACTTCTTTGGTCAGTATCAGCGGACTCTTTCTTCCTAAAGCAATTTGACCATGTGTTTCACTGAGTTCTAGCGCTGCAGCCGCATTAATAGTAAGCGCATTGATCGCTTCTTCTGGTGTCATTTTCATTTTGATACAAGCCAAAGACAAGACATGCATTAAGTGATAACTCGGAGAAGATCCGGGATTAAAATCACTAGCAAGCGCTAATATCGCATTGGCATCCATGAGCTTCTTTGCATTTCCAAATGGGATCGATAAAAAATGCGAACAGCCAGGCAATAGAGTTGCAACGGTAGAGCTATTAGAAAGCGCGGCTAGGTCGGCATCGTCTAATTCTTCGAGGTGGTCAACAGAAACCGCATTTTGGTCTACGGCTGCACCAACACCGCCCATTACTGAAAACTGATTTACGTGAACTTTAGGCTTGAGGCCATATTTAGCTCCAGCGTCAAGAATTCGGGTCATTTCTTCAAGGGAGAAGTAGTTGCGCTCGCAAAATACGTCGATGTATTCGGCAAGATTTTCTTTAGCTATTTGAGGTAAGAGCTCATTGATAAGCAAGTCAATATAGCCATTTCGATTTTCTTTAAAAGCTTGCGGAATGGCATGCGCGCCCAAAAAAGTGGCTTTGATTGCAATTGGAAAATGAGCCTTGAGTTGGGCAATGACGCGCAGCATTTTCAACTCGCCCTCAAGACTTAACCCATAACCAGACTTGATTTCAAGCGCACCGGTTCCGGCGGCAAGCATTTTTTCTATGCGTTTTTTTGCGGCACTGAAAAGCTCAGCTTCAGACATGTCATTGAGTTTGCGTGCAGAGTTCAGAATGCCGCCTCCTTTTGCCGCAATTTCTTCGTAGCTGAGTCCTCGAATGCGGTCAACGAATTCTTCTTCACGACTTGCGGCAAAAACCGCATGTGTATGTGAGTCAATAAAAGCAGGCAAGACATAACAGTTAGTCGCATCGATTACTTCTACATCTCTCCAGTCAGTTATTCCCGGCCAATCGGACATCAGGCCGTAGTCTACAACCGTGTTGTCTTCGAGGGCAAGGTAGGCATCTTCGAGAATGGGGAGCTGCTGCATTTGTAGCCCACGGATGACGCCTGGAAGGTTTTCACCAACCTGAACCAGGCCTTTAATATTCTTGATAAATTGTTTGCGCATAAGTAAATTCACTGTAAAGATACAAGCAATTTCGGCTTAATTTCGAGTATGACCTTAACGGATATTTGGCAACATCATGACCTCCTCGGAAAATGGGGCGAAGACTACGCGCTCCAATACTTACTCAAATTGGGCTATACGCTCAAAAGCACCAATTACCGCTTTAATAGAATGGAAATTGACCTCATCATGATTGACCAAAATACACTTGTCATGATAGAAGTAAAAACGCGTCAAAGTGCCGCAATGGGCGAACCCTGGAAGGCCGTCAATTTAGGTAAACAGCGTCAAATTATTCGGGTAGCCAATTATTATACAAAGGCTATACAGTGGCCACATGAAGTGCGTTTTGATATCGTCTCAATTGTGCACAACCAAGAAAGCACCGATTTGGTGCATATCAAGGAGGCATTTAGCCCGCTTCCGTAAAAGCAGTATTTAGACGTGTAAAGCGCGGTCTGCAGTGGCGGCTAAGGCCGCTTCTTTAATGGCTTCAGAATAGGTTGGGTGGCCGTGGCAAATTCTTGCAATATCTTCAGCAGATGCACGATATTCCATAGCGGTCACGGCTTCCATAATGAGGTCAGCTGCACGCGCAGCAATCATATGAACCCCTAAAATTTCGTCAGTTTGGCTGTCGGCCAAAATTTTGACAAAACCACTGGTATCCATACTTGCACGCGCTCTTCCTAATGCTTTAATCGGGAAAGATCCGGCTTTGTAACTGATGCCTGCTGCTTTGAGTTCTTCTTCAGTTTTACCTACTGCTGCAATTTCAGGCCAAGTATAAACTACACCTGGGATGAGGTTGTAATTGATATGTGGATGTTGTCCAGCAATTTTTTCAGCTACAAATACGCCTTCTTCTTCAGCTTTATGTGCAAGCATGGCGCCTCTAACGACGTCACCGATGGCATAGATGTGCGCTTGGTTGGTTTGCAACAGATCATTGACCTCTATTTGGCCGCGTTGGTTCATATGAACACCTGCTTTTTCGAGACCAAGCCCTTCAGTGTAGGGTTTGCGGCCAACAGCTACCAGGCAGTAATCGGCCTCAAGCGTAACCACTTCGCCTTTTTTGTTTTCAGCGGTGAGTTCAACGTGCTTGCCTTTGTTTTTGACACCCAAAACCTTGTGTTCAAGATGGAATTTAAAACCTTCTTTTTTCAAGATTTTAGTAAATTCTTTACCCACACCTGCATCCATTGTTGGCAAAATACTTGGCGCAAACTCAATGACCTCAACTGTTGCACCAAGGCGTGCGTATACCGAACCCAATTCAAGACCGATTACACCTCCGCCTATGACGAGCATTTTTTTAGGGATTTCAGTCATGTTGAGCGCCTCAGTTGATGTAATGATGCGCTTTTTGTCGGGCTCCATGCCAGGGAAATAGTTAGGCTTACTTCCTGTGGCAATGATGATATTTTTGCCAGTAATCTGGGTGTTTTGCTCACCTGAAATTTGAATGGTATTGGCATCCACAAAAGACCCCAAACCGTGATAAACAGTTACTTTGTTTTTGTCCATCAAAAACTTAACTCCGGCACAAGTCTGTGAAACCACTTCGTTTTTACGGGCGATCATTTGAGCCAAATTTGCTTTGAGCCCACTGATTTCAATTCCGTGGTCAGTAAAATTATGTTGGGCATTATGAAAATGCTCAGAGGAGTCAAGCAATGCTTTAGATGGGATGCAACCAACGTTTAAGCATGTTCCACCAAGGGTGTTATATTTTTCAATAAGGGCAGTTTTTAAACCTAATTGCGCACAACGCAAGGCTGAAACATAACCACCCGGTCCGGAACCAATTACTACAACATCAAAAGCATCCATTTTCTATAAATTTTTTACAAAGTTACTGTTTGTCCACGAACAACCAAAGCCTTAATTTTGCGTTATTATATCGTGCTAAGATTCAGCCTAATTCTCTCCTTTATGTTTTGCTTGTTGTTTCAGCAGGCAAGGGCCTCTCATATCATAGGCGGAGATATTTATTATAATTATCTAGGCAACAACCAATATCGATTTTTCATTACGCTATACCGCGATTGTGCCTCCACAGGTGCTGAGTTTGATGACCCGCTGTATCTGTCTATTTTTATGCAAGGAAATGTCCATTTCCAAACTGTTCAAGTACCATTTCCGGGTTCGGTTGTATTACCGAATAATTTCAATAATCCTTGTGCAACACAACCCTCAGGTATCTGTGTAGAAAGGGCAATTTATCAGGTGGTGCTTACATTGCCACCAATATCAGGCGGTTATACCGTGTCGTACCAGCGTTGTTGCCGTGGGCCAAATATTACCAATCTTCAATTTCCGGATGACACTGGTTTAACACTTGTGGCGCAAGTGCCTGGTTCAAATACGGGGGCTAGCAATAATAGTAGTCCGCGCTTCACGAATTACCCACCGGTTTTACTTTGTAACAATGATCAACTTGTCTTTGACCATTCGGCTACAGATCCAGATGGGGATCAATTGGTTTATTCATTGGTAACGCCCAATGCAGGGGCCAATTCAAATAATCCGCAGCCCTTGCAAATGCCACCACCACCATATTTTCCGGTTACATGGCAAACTATATTCAATGCGCAAGCTCCATTAGGTCCTGGATCTTCCACTATTATTCATCCAAATACAGGACTTCTTACTGTAAATCCGAATTTACTGGGTTTATTTGTTGTTGGTGTAAGGGTACAGGAGTACCGCAATGGTCAGTTAATAGGTGAAACCGTCCGCGACTTCTTGTTTAGGGTTTTTGATTGCAATATTCAGTTAGCCGCCATTCTGCCTACCCAAGATCAGCTCCCGACTTTTAATGGTTACTGCGATGGGCTAACTGTCAATTTTGAGAATAATTCTTTTGGAGGCACCAACTACAGTTGGGATTTCGGCGTACCAAATACGAACTCAGACCAAAGTAATTTATTTGAGCCGAGTTATACCTTTCCTGCACCGGGTTCTTATACCGCTCAACTGATCGTAAACCCAGGTAATAATTGTACCGATACGGCCTACATCGACATCATTGTCAATAACCCTTTGACCCCAAGTTGGTCTGCACCAGATTCCTTGTGCTTAAGCCAAGCACTCGTGACCTTTAATGCACAGGCCAACGATCCAACAACAACTTTCTCTTGGACCTTTCCTCCAAGTGCTTCTGTTGTTCAGGCACAAGGCCCAACGGTTTCCAATGTCAGTTTTAGCCAAGCAGGTTATCAGCCGGTTGTTCTTGAAGCGCAAACCAATTTTTGTCAAGCTACCTATACTGATTCTATTCTTTTATTTGGTGACCCAGTAGCCGATTTTATTGTACCAAATCAGGTGCAATGCCTGGGCTACACCATTGGATTCACCAATAATTCTCAAAATACTTTCAATTACGCTTGGGATTTTGGCTTTGGCCAAATCAGTTCTCAAATCTCACCAACTGTTACTTTTCCGGCGCCAGGTCTTTATCCAGTGACACTTATAGCATCAAGCACAGGGGCTTGCACTGACACTTCTTTTGCACTTGTTCAGATTGGAGAGCCTATAATCTTAAGCATGACGCACTCAGATTCTTTATGTATCGATTTTGCTTTTGCTTTTGATGCGCAAGTGAGTGGCCCTGCAGGCACCCAGTATTTTTGGGATTTCGGTCCCAATGCCAATCCACAAACAAGCGCACAATTAACGGGTAACCAGGTGTATTTTCTGCAAAATGGCTTCCAACTGGTGCAACTCATTGGTCAGAATCCGGAGTGTGCAGATACTCTATCTGAAATTGTACGGGTTTTTGGCCATCCATCCATAGATTTTATTTTCTTGGAGTCATTGCAATGTGCTCCGTCAGTTGCTCAGTTTATCAACCTGAGTCAGACAGAAGTACCGACACAATTTATTTGGGATTTCGGCGATGGAACAACATCCCAGACTTTTAATCCAGCGCATGTGTACACCACACCAGGTAATTATACAGTCACGCTAACGCTCCAAGAGCAAGCAGGTTGTCTAGACACCTTATTTATGGCGCAGCAGGATTTAGTAACGGTACATCCAAGGCCACAAGCTGGATTTACAGTTAATCCCCAAGAAGTGGATGTATGTAACAATGAGGTTACGTTTACGAGTCAGGCAATTGCTGCGGCAACCTATTCTTATTATGTAGAAGACCGTGGCTTCGTATATTATGATGCTAATTTTATTCATGCGTATCAGACCGGTGGCACTGATTTCCCGATGCAAGTGGTAGCCAACACTTTTGGATGTACAGATACTGCATATGCAAGTGTAGATGTTGCGCCATTTAGTATTTACGCACCCAATACTTTTATTCCGGACCAAAATGGCAGAAATGATGTTTTCAAGATCGTTACTGACTTTGAAGTTTTTGAATGCACCTTGAAGATTTATAACCGCTGGGGAGAGTGTGTTTTTGAAACGGATAATTTAAACACGGGTTGGGACGGTACTTTTAAAGGGTTAGCATGTCAAGATGGGCAATACAACTATGTGTTAAAATTCAAACCGTGTCATGAACCACAAATCATGCGTC
>JBILTD010000182.1:0-3844 GCA_044371695.1 Crocinitomicaceae bacterium
TGTTTCATGTTGGTCTGTAAAATTTACGCACTACGAAAATAGTAATTATTTTAGCCCTGATAAACAATTTTTTAAGATGATTCGCTTACTCAGTTGCTTGCTTCTACTTGCTTCGTTTTCCTTCGCAACGGCACAAACCACCAAGCTGAAGCGCAAATACAGAGGACTATATCAAGGCGAAATTCCTTCCTATAATGCCATTATTGGTTCTAAAGAAGTTTCGGTCAAGAGTCAGGCTTTGGAGTTGTCGATTGCTAAAGATAGTTTGCAACTCAAAATCGGGAAATTTAGCTACACAAACCCTTACGTAGTCACAAAGAAAGAAAATACCCTGGAAATCAGACTTGATCGAGAAGATTCAGGTATTGAGGAAGTACTTGTTTTGGACACCAAAGCAAAAACCCTTACTCGAAAGGGGCTTTTTCCGCAGCCAGATGCAATTTTGACTAAGTCAAAGAAATCAGCGCAGCGGTAACCAAATACTAAAAGTGGTTCCTTTATCTGGGTTGCTGCGCACATCAATTTTTCCATGATGCGCATCTATAATTAGCTTTACATAGTAGAGCCCAAGGCCAAATCCTTTTACGTCATGGATATTTCCGGTCGGAACGCGGTAGAATTTGTCAAAAATCAATTTTTGATCTTCTCTGCGAATGCCAATGCCGTTGTCTTGAATTTCGATGCGATAACCTTCTTTTTCAGCGAGAACAGACATGTGTATTTCTGGACTCAGCTTGCAATATTTAACAGCGTTGTCTACTAGGTTGAACAATACATTGGTAAGATGCACGGGGTCAGCATTGAGAAGGGCTTGTTGCTCGGCATGATTCAAAAAGATTTGCCCACCACCTTGTGCTTGATTGAAGTTGAAATTTTCTTTCACCTCTTCTAGAATGGCAATTAAATCTACCTTTTCTTTGTTGAGAATAACCTTGTCTTTATCTAATTTGGCAATATTCAAAACGCGCTCAACTTGTTTTTCAAGGCGCTTATTTTCTTTATAGATGATACTGGCATATTTGCGCATCTTTTCTTCGTCTTGAGGAAATTCAAGGCGCAATAATAATTCACTCGATAAACTGATTGTTGAAATAGGCGTTTTGAGCTCGTGGGTCATGTTATTGATGAAGTCATTTTTCACTTCAGACAGGCGTTTCTGACGAATAATGATGCCCAAACTAAATGCGAAAAACACGACCACAAACACAACCACAATTAAAAGGTAGGCAATAGGTGAGAAGCTCGATGCAGCTTCAATTTTATCGAGTTTGAGATTTGGAAAAAACACCGTAAAATAATGCCCGTCTTTAGTTAAGTTCAGGCTCTCTGGGGTAATGTCTTTTAAAGGTTCTTGCTGTTTGGCATAGATAGAATCTTTGTCAAATCGAATCAGGCCCGAAAGTGCAATAGAGTCCAAGAAGCAGTCATAGATTCCGAATAAAAAGTCTTGTTGAATATCTTGCGCATAAAACTCTTTTTTCAAGAGCGTCTCTAGATAAAAAGGTTGAATTTCATCACTGATATCTACCGTATAATGCTGATAACTGATTTGTTTGATCGCGCCATAGCTATTATTTGGATCTTCGTTTTGATTGAGCTGTGTCAAGACGTTGCGCAGTGCAGCACGGGCTTGTTGCGCAAATTCTCGGAGGTTAAGGCTGTCTTCTCGTTGCTGAATATCGATGTACTCTTGTTGCAGCTGACGCGTGTTGTGGATCCAGACAAACTGAACAGTCAGGATGCTGATAATGGAGAAAATCCCCAATATGGCTACAGCATTGACCGTTTTGTTTTTCATTTTTTAGAATCCGTTGACACCGTTCACGGTAGTGTATTTGAGCACGTTTTTCTTTTCTGGATGGATACGCGCAAAAGCAGATTGTACAGCAAGTGTCCCTTCGTGGAAACCACAAAGAATGAGCTTGAGCTTGTTTTCGTAGGTGTTTACATCGCCAATTGCATAAATGCCAGGGATGTTTGTAGAATAATCAAGCGTATCTACTTTGATGGCACTTTTTTCGATTTCTAAGCCCCAGTCAGCAATTGGGCCCAAACTTGGCTTCAGACCAAACAACGGGATAAAGTGGTCAGCGGCAATGCGTTTTTCACCTTCTTTTTGATGCGTTACAATGACTTCTTCCAATGCGCCATTCCCAGCAAGACCTGTCACTTCAGCTTCAGTCACTAGGTCAATTTCGCCAGATTCAGCCATGTCAATAACACGCTGCACAGAATCAAGGTGACCACGGAAAGAACTGCTGCGGTGCACCAAAACAACGCGTTTGGCAATTTTGCGCTCTGCTAAATAGATAGACCAATCAAGAGCTGAATCGCCACCACCTGCAATGACACAAACTTTGTCTTGGTACATTTCAGGATTTCTGATGATATATTCTACGCCTTTGTCTTCAAAATCAGTGATGTTGTCAATAGGTGGTTTGCGCGGTTCAAATACACCAAGACCACCTGCGATCATGACAATTGGTGCTTTATGCTTTGTTCCTTTAACAGTAGTGACAATAAACTGCCCATCTTCATCTTTATCGATGCTGAGTGCGGCCTCGCCAAGCGTAAAACCTGGTTTGAATGGGGCAGCTTGTTCCATGAGGTTATCGATGAGTTCGCCGGCTAAAATTGACGGAAAACCAGGGATGTCGTAAATGGGTTTTTTCGGATAAATTTCTGAACACTGCCCTCCAGGTTGTGGTAAAGAGTCAATGAGGTGACAGCGCAGCTTGAGTAAACCTGCTTCAAAAACTGTGAAAAGACCAACTGGTCCGGCTCCGATGATGATAATGTCAGTTTGAATCATAATGTTAATTTGACGCTGCAAAATTACTGAAACTTCAGCAATGGCTTGCAACTTAAGTGATTGTTAATAAGCGGGGAATGCTGGTTTGTTGTCTAAAATTGCTTCAATGCGGCTCATGACGTCTTCCGTGAGTAAAGCTTGAGCGTCAAGGGCTTTTAAGTTTTCTTGGAGTTGAGCGACTTTAGAAGCGCCCAAAATGACAGTTGAAACATTCGGATTTTTCAAGCACCAAGCCAAACTCATGACCGGTAAAGAAAGCCCAAGTTCTTTGGCTAAGTCTGTCAGTGCAAGCACTGCTTTGATGCGTTCAGGAGTGAGGTTGCGCTCTTTGAGCCACTCAAGGCCTTCCATGCCTAAGCGCGTTCCGTCAGGGAATTCTGAATTGTATTTCCCACTTAAAATTCCACTAGCTAGCGGTGACCAAGTGGTGGTTCCTAAACCAACAGTTTTATAAATCTGAGAGAATTCAACTTCTACTTTTTCACGGACAAACATGTTGTACTCTGGTTGCTCCACGATAGGGCCGATCAAGTGGTTTTGCTTGGCAAACATATGCGCTTCCATGATTTCTTGCGCAGACCATTCAGAGGTTCCCCAATACAAGATTTTACCCTGCATAATGAGCTGGTGCATTGTCCAGACGGTTTCTTCAATAGGTGTTTGTTTGTCTGGGCGGTGGCAATAATAAAGATCGAGGTAATCAAGTCCAAAACGCTTTAAGGCAGCTTCGCAAGCTTCAACCAAATGTTTTCTGCTGAGACCTTTTTGAGTAGGTAATTCACCACCAATACCAAAGAAAGCTTTACTACTTACAACATAAGAATCTCTGGCCCATCCTTTCTTTTTAAGGATAGCTCCCATGACTTCTTCACTTTTTCCACGCGCGTAAATTTCGGCGTTATCGAAAAAGTTAATCCCGTTGTCATAAGCAACTTGCATCAGCTCAGCGGCTGTTTCATCGGCGATTTGTTTACCAAAAGTAAGCCAAGAACCAAGCGATAAACGACTAACTTGTAAGCCACTCTTTCCTAA
>JBILTD010000183.1:0-3815 GCA_044371695.1 Crocinitomicaceae bacterium
TTGACAGCTATCAGTTGCCGCTATTTGCTGCTTTGGACAAACAGAGTGTGCAGCGCGTTCAAGGTGGTGAATTTCAAGAGTATTTGGAGTCTTCGTATGGCAAAGTAGGAACAGACGAAAGCATCTTACTTACGATGTCAAATAAGCGAGCAAATCAATGGAATCGTGAAATAAGAAACCGTTTATTTTACCGAGAAGAGGTACTCGAAAAAGGAGATATCTTGATGGTGGTCAAGAACAATTATTTTTGGCTCGACCCCAATTCTAAAATGGGTTTTATTGCAAATGGTGAATTGGCAAAGGTCGATAAAGTGCGGCGCTTTGAAGCCCAATATGGCTTTGAGTTTGCCTACGTTGACCTCAGTTTTGTCGATTACCCAGATCAAGCACCACTCAGTTGCTGGGTGCACTTAGCCAGCCTAGACGAAGAGTCACCAAGCTTGCAGCGCGAAACTTTAAAAAAGTTGTTTTATGCCATTGAAGCCACACACATGGACATCAAAAACAAACAAAAGCGCTACCGCGAAGTACTCAAAGATCCTTATTTCAATGCCTTACAAATCAAATATGCCCATGCCATAACTGTGCACAAAGCGCAAGGTGGCCAATGGGCACATGTCTATATCGATTATGGATTTATTCCCGAGGAGCGCAAAAATGCACAGTATATTCAGTGGTTGTATACGTCGGTTACAAGGGCAAGTGAGCAGCTTTATTTATTGAATTTCCCGGACGATTACTTTGTGGAGCCGCAAGATTAAGCAAGCATCCAGGCCGTCAAGGCTTTTTCTTGAGAACCATTCAGCGTGGCTAAACGAAGCACTTTATTTTGCGCAAAGAAATTGCGATCAACCTCTGGGATAAACAATTCTAAAATACGACCATTGCGCTCTATAAGCAAGGTTTTGTTTTGATTTTCATGGAAGCTCAGCCAAGTATCTAATTGTGGCAAGGCCCGCACTTGATTGACGGCAATGATGAGATCTCCAATGGCCAAACCACCTAATTCAGCAGGTGAACCCGGATAAAGCTGGACAATTTGCCAATCTTTTCCAACCTGACTCACCTTCATGCCAAAACGTGCTTCTGCGTAGCTATTGGCTGGGGTTTGCTGCAAGTCTAAACCGAAGTATTCAAAAGCCTCCGAGAGCAATTGTTCATAAGGTGCAGTGCCGTAAACAAAATCATGGAAGAAGCTATTGAAGTCAAGTCCTGAAAAGTTTTCAAGGGCTGTTTTGTAATCTTGAATGGTATAACCTCTTTCTTGACAAGCAAAATCGTAATAGAGCTGCTTCATCACGACTTCGAGACCAAGCTTATTTTGAGTCGCTTGTCTGAGTTTCATGTCACAGTAAAAAGCCAAAAGGCATCCTTCGGTATAGATAGACACTTTGCGGCCCGGAGCCCCAGGCACATAGCCATCGAGCCAAGTATCGTAAGAAGCGGTAGCCACACTCATAGAAAAACGTGCCGGATTATCGAGGTGTTTTTGTACTTGCTTGCTGAGTTCTTTCAAATATTGTTCAAGCGAGAAAACGCCACTTTTTAATAAATAGAGGTCACCCATGTAGGTAGTGATGCCTTCATAGATAAATCCGGCTTCTGAGTAATTTTCTTCTTTGAAGTTGTACGGATACATCTCAAAAGGCCTGATTGACTTTATATTCCAAACATGATACAATTCATGGGAACTCACGCCCAGTAGTTCTGTGTAAAGCGTAGTAAAGACCTCAGAACTTGGCCCAAGTGCAATAACTGTTGAATTGAGGTGCTCTACACCGTGGTAAGCCGCGTAAGGAACTGATTGAATGAGAAAAGTGAATTCAGGTACAGGAAACTCTCCAAAGTCTGCAATTTGTTGTTGCGTGAAGCGTTTGAAGTCTTCTAGTACTTTTTCCCAAGGAATTTGTTTTTGGTTATTGAAGCAAATATGAAATGTAATGCCATTTACTACGTAGCTATTTCTTTGGATTTGCCCACTACAAATAAAAGGACTATCTGCTAATTGATCAAAGTTGGCTACAATAGTTTTGTTGTCTTGGAAATGTAAGCCCGAAGCAATTTCCCAATGAGCGGGTAGGTGTAACTGGATTTCAAAGCCAAGGTTTTCTGTGGCTTGGGGGTATAAAAAGCAATTAACCGGATTGATGTATAATTGTTGCTCATCGAGGTAGCTAGACCCCGCATTGAGCTCGGCTGCGTAATAGCTGTATTCAACGCGCACAAAAGCTGAGGCCTCGCAATCCACCTTCCAGGTGTCTTTGCGCGTCTTGCGAAGCGCAAGCCGCTCGTTTTTGTCGTTGAACGCACGCAAACCCTTGATATTTTTGGCAAAATTACCAAGTTCATAACGCCCTGGTCGCCAACTGGCTAACTCCAAAACCAGTTCGGCCTCCGTTACAGGGATCGTGGCCTTGAATTGGATGTAGCGCAAATTTGCTTGCTCGCAGGAGACGTCGTAACGGACCATAGGTTTATGCGTAAAGTTCTGCTTGTAATTGCGAAATTTTATCGTCCTTGAGGTAGTCGTCGTAAGGCATCATTTTGTCGATGATGCCACCAGGCGTAAGTTCAATTATGCGGTTGGCAACCGTACTAACTAACTCGTGGTCATGAGAAGTGAAGAGCAAAGTACCTTGGAATTCTTGCATGGCGTTGTTGAGTGCCGTAATCGATTCGAGGTCAAGGTGGTTGGTTGGTTCATCCATGAGCAATAAGTTCGCTTTCGCGAGCATCATTTTTGAAAGCATACAACGCACTTTTTCACCTCCGGAAAGCACTGTTGCCATTTTCATGGCTTCTTCACCGGTAAAGAGCATGCGCCCGAGGAAAGTCCTTAAGTAAACTTCTTCGCGCTCTTCATCTGTGAGTGCATACTGGCGCAACCAATCAATTAGACTTAGTTTGTCTGCAAAATAGTGGTGGTTGTCGTTGGGTAAGTAAGCTGTTGTTATGGTTGTCCCGAAAGTAAATTCTCCGGTGTCAGCTTTGATATTGCCAGATAAAATCTCAAAGAAATTGGTTAAGGCAACAGAATCTCTGGAAATAAAAGCAATTTTATCTCCTTTATTTACAGTCAGATAGAGGTCTTTAAATAAAGTTTTGCCTTCTACGGTTTTGCTGAGGTTTTCAATGCCCAAAATTTGATTTCCTGCGTCGCGATCTTGGTGGAAGGTAATACCAGGATAGCGTCTTGAAGACGGCTTGATTTCTTCGAGGTCAAGGTTGTCAAGCATCTTTCTACGCGAAGTTGCTTGCTTGGATTTAGCGGCATTGGCCGAGAAACGAGAGATGAACTCCATGAGCTCTTTCTTCTTTTCTTCGGCTTTTTTGTTCTTGTCAGCACGCTGACGCGCGGCAAGTTGTGAAGACTGATACCAGAAAGTATAGTTTCCTGTAAAGAGGTTGAGTTTGCTGAAATCGATGTCACAGATGTGGGTACAAACGGTGTCAAGGAAGTGACGGTCATGCGATACAACAATTACTGTGTTTCTGAAATCGAGTAGGAAGTCCTCGAGCCAAGAAATGGTTTTGAGGTCGAGGTCATTGGTAGGCTCATCGAGGATGAGTACATCAGGGTTTCCAAACAAAGCCTGAGCCAAAAGCACACGTACTTTGAGGTCATTGGAAAGTTCTTCCATGAGCAAGTAATGCTTCGACTCATCGATACCGAGGTTACTGAGTAGAGTAGCGGCGTCTGTTTCGGCATTCCAACCTTCGAGGTCGGCAAATTCCCCTTCGAGTTCAGCGGTTTTCATACCGTCTTCTTCAGAGAAATCTTCTTTGGCATACAAGGCGTCTTTTTCAACCATGAT
>JBILTD010000037.1:0-11729 GCA_044371695.1 Crocinitomicaceae bacterium
TGAGACTACGATACCTAAACTGATATCGTCTTCAACCATGAGTATTTTGATTTTCATAAGTGTCTATAAAAGCCAAGAGCCTTGGTGTAAACCAAAGCTCCTGACCATTAACCTAAACCTACTACTAGTTCAACAAAGGTAATTGGTTTTTTCAATTTGGTTACGCATCGTTTGTTAAAAAATTCATAAAAATTATTTTTGGTTGAATAACGCCTCCTTCATTATGCCTATCTTTATTCCGATGAATGAGACACACATTTTAATTGTCGACGACGAAGAAGACATCAGAGTCTTACTAACCTATAACCTAGAAAAAGAAGGATTCAAGGTTTCGGCCGTAAGTAATGGTAAAGAATGTCTTGATTTTATTGAAAATCAAAAACCTCAGCTCATTTTACTCGATGTCATGATGCCGCAGCTCGATGGCATTGAAGTTTGCGAAAGGATCAAAGCAGATCCTCAGAACCAAGATATTCTCATTTGTTTTCTAACTGCAAGAAACGAAGACTACAGCCAAATTGCAGGTCTAGATGCGGGTGCCGATGACTACATCGCCAAGCCCATCAAATCAAAAGTTTTACTCTCGAGAATTCAAGCCATGCTGAGAAGAGGAAACGTACAAAAGCCTCAGCCTCAAAGTAGTCCTAAATTTAACATCAATCGAGAAAAATACCTCCTTGAAATGGATGGCCAAGAAATCCATTTGCCAAGAAAAGAATTTGAATTACTAGCGCTTTTAGCTTCGCGACCTAATTTTGTCTTCAAACGCGACCAAATTCTTGAAAAGGTTTGGGGAACCGATATCATTGTCGGTGACCGCACCATCGACGTACACATCCGTAAACTCCGCGAAAAGATTGGCGATCAGTTCATTTCTACCATAAAAGGTATTGGCTATAAATTCAATGAATGAGTTTGGCCTAAATCTTGTAAAGCCATTCGTACAAAAACCAATTCCATGAAAAAACACTTACTTTTTGTGTGTATATTTTTTGTACTTCACAGCTATTTTGCCCAAAACTACAATGCAGCTTATGCTCCTGTAAAAGAACAGCTCGAGCGTTGGGATGACGTCCGAGGACCCTGGCTAGCAGCATCTATAGAAGCATTGGCAGATAAAAAAGCAGTGCCAGACAGAACCTTTCCAGAAGATTTCACACCTTATGAAATGCTCAGCATGATTCCATTGCGCGAGCGTCAAGATTTACGTCAAATAGTGCAAGACAACCAAATGGTCCTTGGCAACAATACCGGTGCATATCCGTTATTTGCCAGTATGCTTGAACGCACTTTTTGCTCCCGCAATTATGGGCGTTCTTATGGTGACCCTCATCTCAAGTCTTTTGACCGCGCAACGTATTCTTTCCAAACGGTTGGTGAGTTTGTTTTAGCAAAATCATCTAATGGCAATTTTGAGGTGCAGACAAGGCAACGCGCCCAAGATGCCAATTTTTCATTGAATGAAGCCGTAGCCATGAATGTTGCTGGCGACCGCTTGTGTTTCTATGCCTCGGATAAACCGGATGGCATGCAAACCCCGCTCAGACTCAATGGCATGCCGATTCAACTTCAAGGTCGCTCTTATTACTTGCCACATGGTGGCGTTGTACGTCTTGATGGCAGAAATTACACGATAGCTTGGCCAACTGGTGAAACCACCGTCATTGATGCCAGAGGTGGCGGCGCTCGTGGTTTTGTAAATATTACAGTCGGTATCTTTGACTGTGATCGCAACCAATATGAAGGTCTACTTGGCAACAACGATGGTTTTGCCGACAACGATTTCAATACACGGCTCAACACGCCAAGACCCAACAACATTGCTGCGCTGAGCATTGCTTCAGCTTATGCGTTTGATTCACGAGAAGCCAATCAATTCAACCAGTTAGCTGAACAAGAATTCCAAGCATTTTTGGCCAGAGATTACGCCGAAGAATGGCGCCTAACTGATCGTAACACACTTTTTGATTACACACCAGGCATGAACACAGCTTCTTATACAGACCGCAGTTTTCCACGCGTGCACATGAACCTGAGTCAGATGGATCCACAGAGTCGTGAAAATGCCAGACAGCGCTGTTTACAAATGGGTGTTCCTGCTGACGAACTAGGTGGGTGCATTTATGACCAAGGATATTTAAATATAGCCCCAAATGTCCCACCCACACCAAATATTCCGACTCCTGGAACAACGGTTCTTAACAAAGTACCCAGACCAGCACTCAATAACAATGACCATTCTTTTGAAGAAGGAAAGTATCCAAATCGCCCAGAAACTATATCTGGCAAGCCAAATGGAGCACCGAATAAACCAACTGTAGAAAGTAAAGAAAACAAACCATTTGAAGCCAAAGACCCTACTTCGGTAAGAACTCCACGTGAGCCAGAAGTTATGCCTGAGTCTCGCCCAGGAACGCCAGCACAAAATACTTCACCAGAACGAACACCAAGACCAAGTACACCAACTCAAACTACTCCTAGACAATCTCCACCACCTCCGGCTGCACCAAGACCGAGTGCAACTCAAACTGCTCCTACACCTTCTGCTCCAAAACCAAGCACACCTGTTTCTCCAAAACCTTCAACTCCAACTGTTAAATCAGGAAAGGGTTAAGTTTTGAATTCTTATTTCATAAAAAAAGGGGCCGCATTTGCGGCCCCTTTTTTCTTGGAGAGCGTTTATTTTCTGAACGCTTATTGTGCTGTTTTGATGAATGGAAGTACTTGACCGTTCAAATGTAAGAAGTAAGTACCATTTGCTAACTTACGTACATCGATAGCTTTATCAAAGTCTCCGGCTAAAAGTACTTGACCAGCTTGGTTATAAATGGCATATTGACCATTTTCAAGACCAGTTACTGAAATGAGATCCTGAACTGGGTTTGGTGCAAGTGTTAATGATATTGGGTTGTTTGTATCAATTCCTGTGGTTAACACATCAAATTGACTAATAATTTGATAGTAAATAGGTGTTGATTTGATCGGACAATAGACAGAAAGCACGAGGTTGTAGATACCAATTGCGTTCGGAACATAGAAAGTATAGTTGATATAAGTAAAGGCACCAGTCGTATCTGCTAAATACCAAACGGTATACAAAGAATCTTGGTTTGCAGGGCTGTTGCCAAAGGTTGCAGAAACCATGTAGGCGGTGTCAAGCATAGACATATCGATATCACAGTTGTAAATCCAGCTTGAAGTGAGTGTTCCGGTAATATTTGCGCCTGTGGCAAGTGTACCGACAACATTAATGCTGTCAATTGTCCCGCTGCCGTTATAAGTTACAAACTGGGTGGTCGAAAAAGTACAACCATTGGCATCATTTACTACAGCGCTGTAATTTCCCTCACAAAGGTTTGAAATTGAATTTGTATTAGATCCTTGACTCCATGTTACCCAGAAAGGTGCGCATGTTGAACAAGTAATACTTACAGCGCCATCGCAGGCACCTGGTGCACTGAGGTCGGTTACCGTAACGACTGGTGTAAATCCTGCGCATGGATTGAATACTGAGGTATCGTAAAAAACGGTTGCATTTTCAGTTGTGCTGCAACCATTGGCATCGGTAACGATTAAACTATATGTACCAATACACAAATTATTGATGCTTGCAGTTGTTGCGCTTCCACCATTATTCCAGGCATAGGTATAAGGAGCAGAACCCCCATATACACTTGCAGTAAGAGAGCCATCACAGGCAGTTTGGCTACTTGTAGGTGTTGAAGAAAGTGAAACACCAAAGCCCGCACAAGGGTTAACCGTTCCTGAACCAATCGTAAAAGGAGATGTAAGGGTCAAACCACCACCCATAGCATTTACGGTATATGTTCCTGGGCAAAGGTTATAAATTGAAGTACCACCGTTTTGAATTAGCGTGCCATTCATGTACCAACTAATGGTTGTAAAATTGATATTGTTTGAGTCTAGGATTGCGTATCCATCACAACTTGTAGGGCTAGATGTATTCACTACAATTACATTGAGTACAAACTGAGCTTTGGCTTGAGGACTTGCTAAGAAGCTGAGGCAAAGCAAGAAAAATGGTAAAAATACTTTCATAGATTCTTGTTAAATTTCGTTTAAGACGCAAAAATCGGAATAAAGTTGCCTAACTCAGCAAAATGGAATGTGTATTTTTGAGGTATGAAAAAAATAAGCTTCTTCATTGTTTTCTTTTTGAGTTTGGCTCAGCTTCATGCGCAAGCCGTTAAGCAACCAAAAATTGTAGTGGGCGTGGTCATTGATCAAATGTGTTATGATTACTTGTATCGCTTCCAACATTTGTATTCTACTGGTGGTTTCAATAGGCTCATGATCAAGGGGACAAATTGTCGCAATGTGCAATACAACTATGTGCCAACTTACACGGCTCCTGGCCACGCCTCAATTTATACGGGCACAACACCGTCAAATCATGGTATTATTTCCAATGATTGGTATGTCCGCGCTACCAAAAAGACAGTAACAAGTGTTTCTAATTCAAATTATGCTGCAGTAGGTGGCTCTGCATTAAGTTCAGGAGCTGCTCCCTTGAATTTAAGAACCTATACCATCACTGATCAGCTAAAAATGGCTTCACCAAAGTCAAAAGTCATCTCCGTTTCGATCAAAGACAGAAGTGCTATTTTACCTGGAGGTCACCTTTCGGATGGCACCTATTGGTTTGATTACAATACAGGCGACTTCATCACGAGTACGTTTTACAAAAAAGAACTGCCAATCTGGGTTCAGCGTTTTAATGAAAATTTTGACCCAGCAAAAGATTTGCGTTCCTGGAATCTATTGCTACCCGAGAGCACTTATCAGTTAGCTGATCAAAGCAATTACGAAGTGGTGCTTCCTGGCAAAACAAGTGCAACTTTCCCGTATGATTTTCAAGACATGATTGCCAAAGGAGCGAATGCATCAAGTATGTTTACAGTATCTCCTCAAGCCAATGAAGTATTAACAGATTTAGCCATTACGGCACTCGAGCAAGAGAATTTAGGCCAGGATCAATTCACTGATTTTTTATGTATTTCTTATTCGACTCCAGATATTGCAGGCCATGCATTTGGCCCTTATTCCAGAGAAATGGAGGACATGTATGCGCGCCTTGACCGTGAATTACAGCGACTCTTCACGAGTTTGGAGACACGTTATGGTAAAGACGGATTTGTTTTGTTTTTGACCGCAGATCATGCGGTGGTTCCGGTTCCGCAAATGCTCGTCGAAAAAAAGATGCCAGGTGGCTACTTTTTTATGGATAGTCACTTACAAATGCTGCGCGGTGACTTTGTCAGGAAGTACAACGCAGATTTATTGGAATACGAAATCAATCAGAATATATACTTGAACCTTGCTCGTATAGATTCTTTGAAGTTAGATGTGCAAGAGGTGGCTGAATTTGCAGCCAATGAATTGAGAAAATGGCCCGAAGTGAAAACGGTATTGACTCGTCAAGAACTTTTGTCAGGGGCAGCTCAAACCGATTATTGGGGGCAAATGTTACAAAACGGTTTTGACCTTCAAAGAAGTGGAGAGCTTATTTTCCTATTACAACCAGGATACTTATCGAAAGAGCATGACGAGCCAAAAGCCCACCAAGGGACCTCTCATGGCTCAGCCTTTAATTACGATACACATGTACCCTTACTTTGGTACGGAAAAGGAATCCAAGCAGGTAAACAAATTTATAATCCAATTCAAATTACCGACATCGCCCCGACCCTTATTCATATCTTGAATCTTCAGCGAAGCGGCTCCATGATCGGCCAACCTATACTTCCTATTTTAGAAAAGTAATGACCACTGAACAAGCATTTTTTAAGGCGCACCTTGGTCAAACGAGTCCGTTTCCTTTTTTAATTGAGGTTGATCGGGCAGAGGGTGCCTTTATTTATGACAAACGAGGAAAGGCTTATCTAGACATGATTGCAGGTGTTGCGGTCAATAATATTGGTCATCGCCATCCAAAAGTTATTGCAGCGCTGCAAAAACAGCTCGAGAAGCATTTACACGTCATGGTTTATGGCGAGTTTATTCAGGATGCCCAACAAGCTTTGGTAAAGTCCTTATTGGGTGTACTTCCGGCTAAATTAGATGGTGTTTATGTCGTGAATTCTGGCACTGAAGCTATTGAGGCGGCACTCAAGTTGGCTAAACGCGTCACTGGCCGTACTGAACTCGTTTCATTTAAAGGGAGTTACCATGGAAGTACACATGGTGCCATGAGTGTATCTGCCAACGAAGTCAAAAAGATCGCGTTTCGACCTTTGTTGCCTGATGTCCGTATTTTGGCTCATAATGAGCTTTCTGTTCTTGATCAGATTACCCAAAAAACAGCAGGGGTACTCATTGAAACGGTTCAAGGAGATGCAGGTGTAAGAAAGCCGAGTCTAGAATTTATGCAGGCACTGAGGAAACGCTGTACAGAGGTAGGCGCTTTATTAATTTTGGATGAAATTCAATGCGGCATGGGCCGAACAGGCAAAATGTTTGCCTTTGAGCATTTTGGCATTGTACCTGATGTACTGACCCTAGGAAAGGCACTTGGGGGCGGTATGCCAATTGGTGCACTTGTGGCAACTCAAGATCACCTCAATTTGTTTACACATGAACCCATGCTCGGACACATCACAACTTTTGGTGGACACCCGATGGTTTGTGCGGCTGCCGCTGCAACAATTGATGTACTCACTACTGAAATCAGGTGGGAAAAACTTGAGGCGCAGGCAGCAAGTTTTTCGGAACAAATTACGAGTCACCCAAAAGTGTTAGCTCACCGCAGAGTTGGCGCCATGTTTGCCTTTGATTTACAAGATGCAACAGAGGTAGAAAAGGTGGTACAATACTGTCTGGACAAGGGGCTCATTACTTTTTGGTTTTTATCTCATCCTTATAGTTTTAGGCTCTCACCACCATTGAATTTATCACAAGCAGAATGGGATCAGGCGCAAGTCATTATTCTCGCGGCTTTAGATCAGCTTTAACGGTAATAATCACTTACAAACTCTTATCTTTGTACCCCTATTCAAATTTATGAAGGTTACAGATCACCTTGCGGCCGCCAAAGACACGCTTTTTTCTTTTGAAATTTTACCTCCTCTAAAAGGTAAGAGCATTAGTTCTATCTATGCTGGAATAGATCCGTTAATGGAGTTCAAGCCCAAATTTATTAACGTAACCTATCACCGCGAAGAGTATGTTTATATCGAACGTGAACACGGGCTTCTTGAAAAAAAGGCAGTCAGAAAACGCCCTGGTACCGTCGGGATTTGTGCGGCCTTGATGCATAAGTATCATATTGATGCTGTTCCACACCTCATTTGTGGCGGTTTTAGCCAAGAGGAAACCGAAAACGCGCTTATTGACCTACAGTTTTTAGGCATTGACAACGTGCTTGCACTCCGCGGAGACGCCGTCAAATCAGAAGCCAATTTCAGAGCACATCCTGAAGGACACGCCTATGCCGTTGACCTCATTAAGCAAGTAGAACAATTAAATAACGGAGTTTACATGGCCGGTGATCAAGCGCAAGACCCCACCAATTTTTGTATTGGTGCGGCGGCTTATCCTGAAAAGCACTTCGAAGCAATGAACCTAGAAACCGATTTGCAATACTTGAAAGCAAAGGTTGATGCTGGTGCGAGTTATTTAGTCACTCAAATGTTCTTCGATAACCAAAAGTACTTTGATTTTGTCGCGGCATGTCGGGCAGCGGGCATCAATGTCCCGATCATTCCGGGCCTGAAGCCTATTAAGTCCTTGGCGCACATTAGTTTTTTACCTAAGTTCTTTCACATAGATTACCCAACAGAGTTGTCGGCAGAATTATTGAAATGCAAAGACAACGCGGCAGTTGAGCAACTTGGTATAGAGTGGGGCATCCACCAATCAAAAGAGCTAAAAGCTGCTGGGGTACCTTGTATTCATTATTACACGATGTCAAATTCAACATCTGTTAGGCAAATTGCCAAAGAAGTTTTTTAAATTCGCTCATGAAGTATTCCATATTATTGTTCCTTGTACTTTTTTCAAGGTGCTTACTTGCTCAAAACTTGAAGCTCAACAATGCAGTCATTATTGCGCAGTTTGAAAAAGAAGAAGATCGTTATGCCATGCAAGCGATGCTTTCAGAGTTGTTCAAGGCCAATCAGGTCAAGGTACTCCCGGTTATGAATGTTTTGAAGCAAGGTGAAGATATCCAACACTTGCTAAATGATTCAATTCAAGCGGTTATTCGTCAAAAAGGTTTTGATACTTATTTGGTAGTGAATGTGCGTGGCTATGACCGCAAATTTAAAGTGAGTGAGGACACGCAAACATTGGCTGAAATGCTAGAGACCACCAGTATTTATCATATTTACAGAGACGAAGCAACGTCGGTAACTTTTGAATTTTCTTTTTACAAAGATGGCAAACTGGCCGAGCGCCAAGTATTGCGCTGTGGAAATGTCTCTGACCGAGATTCTGTGCTTAAAAGGTTGCGTAAACGCTTACCCAAAAAATTACTTGTTAACTGGGTAGCAGCTTAGTTATCCATTCGGTACTGTTTCTCCATTTCTCGATCTTCTGGAGTGCTATAGATACCGCATTTTGGTTCAGCTTCAAATAATTTAATGACTTTAAACTGTGCCTGAAATGGCCAATAAGTGCTGCTGTACCAATGTATTTTGGCATTAAAGCCCTCCCACGGATACATAGTTACAACAGGAATTGAAACACCCGGAATCAGAATCCAAGCCTTATTGAGACGGATACCAATACCAATTTGATAGTTGAATTGGAGCATACTTTTTGCCAAGTCGGGTTGGAATAGTTGTGGGGCTTGATAAGCGGTAAAATTATCGTCATAGGCCATAGGGCCAGTGCTCAGATTGTAGTCAAAATTTAGACCTAAACTTTGGTCTAAAAAATGCTTTCGAACCTTAACCACTACTTTCTTTCCAAAGTAAATGAGGGAATGTGCTCTTATGCTACCATATAAATACCCTGAACTTAGTCTACCTTCATTTTCGGTCGTCGTATTACCGCTGAATGAATTTTGAGTTTCAATTAATGTGTTTTCTAATCCTCGAATCTGTCTATATCCAATTCCCCAATCGAAGTAATCCATAATTCGGCTTTTTCCAAGGGCTTTGATAGGTGTCCCTTTCCATTTTGGGAAATGCGCTAATCCAAACTCTGCATAGAATCCAACTTTAGCCTCGGGCGTAATGGTGTAGTCAATGCGATCCACTTGATTGAGTGTGTAGTCTCCCTTGATGGGGTCATTCACAAAAGAATAGGTAGGACCCAAAGAAAATTGGTAACCATGATTACGGACTTGAAGGTAGTCGTTGCCTTTCTTTTTTGATTTCTCAAAACCACCTTGTGCCCAAACGAGGGGCACGCATAATAAAAATAGAATTAGTATTCTCATGTCTGAAAATTAAAAGAACTACACTGATCTAGAATGGCCTCCATGATTTGTGGTGAATCCCAGTCTTGTTCTATATTTGGGCTAGCCATGATTTCATCCATGATGAGGCGCTGTTTTTTGCCTTGTTCATAGGCTACCGAATAAGGGATATTACTGAAGGTCACTTGGCTGTACAACGGTAGCCATTTATTCGGGTACAGTTGATTGAATTTAGCCTCAATTTTTTTGCGCAATAAGAAAGATGGGTCGGCAACGAGGTCGCGCATTTCGATATAGTTATCTAGGGAAAGATCTTGTAAGGCATCGCCGTTTGGTTTGCGCGATGGACTGTAAGCTTCCCAGATTTTTTCCCAGTCATGGTTATGCTCAAGCATGAGTTCATTGAGCACCCTGCAGTCTTCAAAACCTGCATTCATCCCTTGCCCGTAAAACGGAACGGTAGCATGTGCTGCATCGCCCATGAGGCCAACTTTACCGTGCGCCCAAGGATAACATCTGATGATCGCTAAATTCGAGAGTGGATGGTCTTCCCATTTGTCGGCGATGTCTGGCATCATTTGATGGAAGTCAGGGAAAACCGTCTTGAAAAAGCGATCGACATCGGCTTTAGTATTTAATTTATCGAAAGCAAATTCATGACCTTCGTGTGGCATAAATAAGGTACAAGTAAACGAACCATCTTCATTGGCCAGTGCAATCATCATAAAACGACCTCTTGGCCAAATATGTAAGGCATTTTTATCCATCGGGTAAGTACCGTCTGGTAAGGCAGGTAATAAGATTTCGCGGTAACCGTCGGCAATATAGTTTTGGCTATACTGGAAACGCCCTAATTTTTGCATGGAATGATAGCGAACGGCACTAAAGGCCCCATCTGCGGCAAAAATCACATCGGCTTTCGCTTCAAATTCTTGCCCGGTTTCAGTGTTGCGCAAATAGGCAATGGCATTTTTGAGGTCAACGCGCAAACATTCTGTTTGGTAATGAATTTTGGCATTGCCGTGTGTTTCGGCGATGTCCATCATGGTGGCATTGATTTTTCCTCTGGAAACGGAGAAAATAGCTTGGCCTTCTTTACCATATTGTTGATACGTGAGCTCACCTTCAAGTGAGTGCATCATGCGGCCGTACATCGGAATGGCAATCTTTCTGATTTCATCGCCAACACCAACAGCATCGAGGGCAGTCCAACCGCGAACAGAAAGTGCCAAATTAATTGACTTGCCGGCACTGATTTCAGCTTTGCGGATATCTGATCGGCGCTCGTAAATGGTAACATTGTATCCTGCTTTTGACAGGTATACGGCCCAAAGGGATCCAACTAAACCTGCGCCAATAATGATGGCTTCTCTTTTCTGCTCCATGTGTTTTTTTGTTTCCTTGCTTATCGACAAAGGTAATCACTTCAATAGTTCAATATACGTTTAGCTCGGCTTTTTTAAGAAGCCAATATTGCGTTTGATGCCCTCAAATTTTGTGCGTTTAATGGCGCTTTTTCCAAATAAATATTGGAAGGTCTCTTGGTTCATGTTTTCCCATTCACCACTGCTCAGGTTGAGAAACTCAGGGTGCGGCTCAAAAGCATTTTCGTTGTGCTTTTTTGAAAAGCGATTCCAAGGGCAAACATCCTGACAAATGTCACAGCCAAAAGCCCAGTTTTCCATCTTTCCTTTGAATTGCTGTGGTAAATCATGGTCTTTGAGTTCAATTGTCAGGTAGGAGATGCACTTTGATGCATCAAGTAAAAAAGGCGCAACAAAAGCTTGTGTGGGGCAGGCGTCTAGGCAGCGCGTGCAGGTCCCGCAGTAATCTTTGATAGGCCCATCTTGTTCAAATTCAAGATCAACAAACAGTTCGGCAATGAAAAAAAAGCTTCCGTGTTTTGGATGGATTAAATTGGTGTTTTTTCCAATCCAACCTAGCCCGGATTTTTGCGCCCAAGCTTTGTCCAATACCGGTGCTGAATCTACAAAAGCCCTTCCTTGAAAATCTCCGATTTCCTGTTTTAAATCGTTGAGTAGTTCCTTGAGTTTGTCTTTGATGACATAATGGTAATCTTGTCCATAGGCATATTTGGCTACTTTTGGAGCTTCTGGGTCTTGCTGGGTTTGTTCTGGAAAATAATTGAGTAAAAATGAAATAACGGTTTTGGTTCCGGGTTCAAGTAAACGTGGGTCGAGGCGTTTGTCAAAGTGATTCTCCATGTAAGACATCTTACCATGGTAGTTCAGTTTAAGCCATTGCTCGAGTCTGGGAGCTTCTGCTTCTAAGAAACCAGCTTGAGAAAATCCTACATAAAAGAAGCCTAATTCGGCAGCTCGTTTTT
>JBILTD010000242.1:0-2582 GCA_044371695.1 Crocinitomicaceae bacterium
TGAAGCCAGCACAGAATTTGCGTCTAGAATGATATATACCACTAATCCCAAAAACGCAATTGGCAAGACATAACCCGCATTCATATAAGGTGTTTTGAATGAACCGCGTGGCACATCTGGTTTATTTTGAAGCACCAAGACGCCACCGCAAACCAAAACAAAGGCAAACAAAGTTCCGATTGAGCAAAGATCGGTTACCATGGTGAGGTTCATGAATAAAGCTGGTATAGCCACCACAAAACCAACGACAATTGTAGCAAAAGACGGTGTTTTGTATTTCGGGTGAATTTTTGAAAAACGCTTTGGCAATAAACCGTCTCGGCTCATGCTCAGCCAAATGCGAGGTTGTCCCATTTGAAAAACAAGCAAGACACTCGCCATGGCGATTACAGCAGAAATCGAAATGATGAAGGTCATTTTAGGCATATTAATCTGCTCAAAAACAAAAGCCAAAGGTTCACCAACCCCTAACTGATGGTAAGGAACAATACCTGTGAGGACCAAAGCAATAAGAATATACAAAATGGTGCAAATGATAATGGCCCACATCATACCTCGAGGTAAATCGCGCTGTGGATTCTCGCATTCTTCAGCGGTAGTTGAAATGGCATCAAAACCAATGTAGGCAAAGAATACAGCTGAAACACCTTTCAAAACACCACTCACGCCTTCAGGAGCAAACGGCGACCAATTATTCATATCAATGTAAAAAACGCCTACCGCAATCACAAGTAAGATAACAGCCAGCTTGATGATCACCATGGCATTCGAGGCATTTCTACTTTCTTTGATGCCGCGATACACCAACCAAGTGATCAAGACGATAATAAACAAGGCAGGTATGTCGAGTACCAAATGGAAAGAACCGATTCTTGGAGCACTGGTCCAGGCCTCATAAGCCCCTTGTAAATTCAAACCGAGATCTTCTAATTTGAGGCCCGAAGCAAGTTGTGTTTTTACTTCTTGAAACCCTTTAGCAGCAGTCAGGTAATCCATTTGCATCCAGGCCGGAATATGAATTCCTTTAATATTAAGTGCTTCAATATGAATTTGTTCAAGCATTGTAGTTAAATAATCACTCCAAGATATTGCAACTGTGATATTACCAATGGCGTATTCCATAATGAGTGCCCAACCGATGATCCAGGCAATGAGCTCGCCAAAGGCCACATAAGAATAAGTATAGGCAGAACCCGCAACCGGTACCATTGAGGCAAACTCAGCATAGGCAAAGGCAGCAAAGCCACTCGCTAAAGCCGTAAATAGAAAAAGGAAAATAACTGCCGGTCCACCCTGTGCAGAGGCCTGCCCAATTGTAGAAAAGATACCTGCACCGATGATGGCCGCAATACCAAAGGCCACTAAATCGCGCATTTTGAGATGCTTGTGAAGCGCATTTGACTCCGCATGAGCTGCGTTAGCGGTCACTTGGGCCATTATTGACTCAACTGTTTTCTTTCTGAATAAAGAGTTTTGGGACATTCGCTTATTTTTAAAGGACTAAAAGTAAAGAAATTTTACTTTTGCATATGGAAAAATTCATCGCAGTTAAAGGCGCACGCGTGCACAACCTCAAAAGTCTCGATGTAGAAATCCCGCACGGCAAACTCACAGTCATTACTGGGGTCTCTGGCTCAGGTAAGTCTAGCCTTGCTTTTGACACCATTTATGCAGAAGGGCAGCGTCGTTTCATCGAAAGCATGTCGGCCTATGCGCGTCAATTTTTAGGCAAACTTGACAAGCCAGCCGTTGACGACATTAAAGGTTTAGCACCCGCAATTGCCATCCAACAAAAGGTAAGCTCTAGCAACCCAAGATCCACAATAGGCACTAGCACCGAAATTTACGACTACCTCAAACTTTTATTTGCCAGAATCGGCAAAACGTACTCACCTGTTTCTGGTCAAGAAGTGAAGAAACAACAAACCAAAGACGTGCTAGCGTTTTTGGACCAAAACTGGAAAGATGAACCTTTTGCCATCCTTTATCAACTTCAATTTAATTCAATTGAAGAATTAAATAAGAAAATACAACTTCTTAACAAGCAAGGATTTACAAGATTGTTTTTTAATGATGAATTTCATTTAATTGACGATTTAAACCACGACCAAGTAAGCGCCGAAACCTATTATCTTTCAATAGATCGCCTTACCAACACTGAGCGCGACGACGCCCAACAAAGCCGACTTACCGAAGCTATAGAACTCGCTTTTCAAGAAGGCAAGGATCTTTGCACCTTATTCAATGGCAAAACCAAAACTTATCAGCATTTCAGCAAGCGCTTTGAACTCGATGGCCAGAGCTTTCAAGAGCCAAATGTCCATTTCTTTGCATTTAACAACCCATTTGGCGCCTGCCAACGCTGCGAAGGCTACGGCATGACACTTGGTATAGATGAAGAACTGGTATTTCCAGATCGCAAAAAGAGCGTTTACGAAGGTGCTATTGCACCCTGGAAAGGCGAGAACATGCAAGAATACCTCGACCAATTGTTGTATAACGCGCAAAAATTCGACTTTCCGATTCATCGGCCAATTCAAGAATTAAACCCAGCTCAATACCAACTACTTTGGGAAGGTAAT
>JBILTD010000038.1:0-11705 GCA_044371695.1 Crocinitomicaceae bacterium
CTGGCCAGGTTTCATTATGGCTAGCGCTAAAACGCTGCATATCTATTGGGTTGGCGCCATACTGATAATAAAAATTGACATAACGATCACGGCCATCTGGGTTAAGGCAAGGATCCATGATGACAACCGTATTTTCTAAATAACCGGCTTTGTCGGTGAGCAAGCGATAGGCTGTTTGCATCGCCGCCTCAGTTCCTGAACTTTCATTGCCATGAACGTTATAAGATAACCATACAATTGCTAGCTTTTCATCCGGAGCTTGTGTCAAGTGTTTTTGCTTGATTTCTCCGAGCTTTTTCAAATTATCTGGCGTACCAATGTAGACCAGCAATAAATCTCTTTTCTCATAGGTCTGTCCTACTTTTTCTACCTTGATCTGACCAGGAAATGCCTTTTCGAGCGCAAAAAAGTAATCTACGACACGGTGGTGACGCGTAAATTGCTCACCAATATTATATCCGAGAAATTGCTTGGGTGTAAATGCATCTTGTGCAAAAAGTTGCAGCGTTAAAATGCTAAAGAGTAGCGTGAACAGTGTATTTTTCATCGTACAAATTTTTAGTGAACTCATTGTTGAGGTTTTTCTTTGGCTAAGTGGATAATCGCATCGCCTTTATAAACAACTGGCGCCTCATTGATACAGATTACATAACCTGTTTGGCTTGCCTTGATTTGCTTTTCGTATTTTCCATAAGGATCAGTAACAAGCGCCAACACCTCGCCTTTTTGAACGGCAGTTCCGTTGGCTACAAAGCACTGAAACATGCCACTTGAAGGGGCACGCATCCATTTGTTTTCACCGATAAATATAGGTTCTCGGTCTTTGGAAATGTCAATTTTATAATTGCGCATCCCCAAATGATTGATGAGCCGCTTCAGGCCATTTAGACCTTCTTCGACCACATTTTCTTCAATATTATTTGATTTTCCGCCCTCGAAAAGCAAGATTTTCTTTTTGCGCTTCACCATACTTTCGCGCAGCGTTTTAGCAATAAGGCCCGAATGCAAAATAAAAGGGGGATTAAAAACCTTTGCTAATTCGATACTCTCTTGGTCACTAAAGACACAACGAATTTGAGGGAAATTGTTGCGCTGTGCAGCACCCGTGTGAAAATCTATAATGTAATCACAGTGTGGAGCAATTTCTTTCATGAAATGATACGCAAACTGAGCGGCAAGCGAACCACTATTGCTACCAGGGAAACTTCGGTTGAGGTCTCGGCCATCTGGCAATTCACGCTGTAAATTGAGAAAGCCGAAAATATTAAAAATTGGCAAGCAAATGATGGTTCCTTTGGTGGGCTTATTGAGTTTTTTGCGCAAAAAGCGACGCACGATTTCGATACCATTGAGTTCGTCTCCGTGCAGGCCAGCCATCACTAAAACCGTTGGGCCATCTTCTTTGGCACGTTCTACAAGTACAGGCACCTGAATGGGCGTCCTGGTGTGCAAGTGAGCCACCTCTAAATTGAGTTGAGCGCTTTTTCCGGGAACAATTTCTTGGCCCAAAATAGTCACCTTCTTGTAGCCTTTTTGCTTAGCGATTGACATTTCTTTCTATGTATGCAATGATTTTTCCAGCGATATCGCTTTGGGTAGTTTTTTCAATGCCTTCGAGTCCTGGAGATGAATTCACCTCCAATACTAGCGGGCCTCGTTCTGACTGCAACATATCGACACCGGCAATTCCTAAGCCAACAGCTTTGGCTGCAAGTATTGCTGTATACCTCTCTTCAGTAGTTAGTTCAATGGTTTCAGAACTACCTCCGCGGTGTAAATTTGATCTAAATTCGCCGGGCAGACCTTGTCTTTTCATCGCACCGACTACTTCGCCGTCTACTACAAAAGCTCGGATATCTGCTCCTTTGGCTTCGCGAATAAATTCTTGGACAATCACACGTGCTTTTAGACCATTGAAGGCCTCTAAAACAGATTGTGCCGCATTTAAATTTTCAGCTAATACAACCCCTAGACCTTGCGTTCCTTCGAGTAGTTTTAAGACAACAGGTGCGCCACCTGCACTTTTCACTACATGCTTCACATCTTTTGAATAGTTCGTGAAAACCGTTTTAGGTAGCCCAATTCCTTCTTTTGAAAGCACCTGCAAACAACGCAATTTATCTCTTGAATGAATAATTCCTCTAGAACCAACAGCAGTAAAGACATTCATCATTTCAAACTGACGCACCACGGCCGTACCATAAAAAGTAACAGAGGCACCAATTCTAGGAATGACCGCATCAAAGCCTTTCAGATACTGATTCTGATAGTAAAGCGCGGGGCCTGTCTGTTCTATTTCAATATTGCACTTGAGGTGATCAATGACATGCGCTTCATGTCCTGCTGCTTCTGCAGCTTCAACGAGCCTGCGTGTAGAATAGAGATGGGAATTTCTAGATAAAATGGCAATTTTCATGCTTGTAAGGTAAGTGGCTCGTGAATATATTTTTTACTGGTATCGACGATAAATCGGTTATTGAGAACTTTGCGCCCTAATAAAATGGGGTAACGCATTCCCTTGCGCACAGTCAAGGAAAATTCCGTTTGAAAACAGAGGTCTGCGATGCATATTGTACCAAAAACAAAATAGCGCTCTTGGGTCTGTCCTGTACTGCTCTTGACTTTTTTAGTCCTGAACTTCGTGAAATTCATTTCTTGCCCAGTGTATGCAGCATGTTTGTCATCGAGAAAAATAACTTTTAATTGACCATCTTGTTCATGGCAACTACTGACGTGAATACTGGAAGTATATGCCCCTGTATCGACCTTCACCTTGACTTGTTCTAGGCCGAAATCAGGCAAAACTGCAAGCTCGCGACGCCCAATTAATATTTTGTCTTTAGACAACATATAACAAATGTAATTGAATCTGAGAACACCCGAAAATTACTTTCTTAGAAATAAAGCAGCGGTTTGGTCGTTAAGGATTGTAACTTTGTGGCAATGAAGCAACTTTTACTTCTTCTTTTTCTATCGCTGACTACAGGTCTGATGGCCCAAAATGTTACTGTTTTTGGGTATTGTTTTGTCAAGGGAAGAAAGCCAGCAGCTGGGGTGAAAATCGAGCTGAACGTTCGAAATAATTTTTCGGTAAACATTCCGATGCAAACCACAACAAATAATCAAGGATATTACTCCTTTTCAAATTTAGCAGTTGGGCAAATCATTGAAATACAATACACTTACGGTGAATTAACACTCAGTTTATCACAAATTATCACGAGCAACAAAGAACTGCAAGAACTTCCTGAACAGAACTTTTCAGTGCAAGACAACCGAGGTGTTACCGTCAGGCAAGAAGCACAAAACCCATTTGAAATTGAAAAATTACCCCAACTCAATTTGAAAGGAATTGTTGGTCTTGAACGTACCTTAACCTTAACCACAGCTGCCACCTCCAATAACGAACTGACCTCTAATTATAATGTGCGTGGCGGAAATTATGACGAGAATTTAGTTTACGTCAATGGATTTCAGGTTTTTCGTCCGTTTTTAACACGCAGTGGCCAGCAAGAAGGCATGAGTTTTATACATTCATCACTCGTTGAAGATGTGCGCTTTAGTGCCGGTGGTTTTTCCTCGAATTACGGCGATCGCCTGAGCTCAGTACTCGACATCACTTATAAAACACCAGAAACGTTTCATGCGTCAGCTATGGCCTCTTTACTTGGTGTTGAAGCGCATGTCGAAGAAGCTGTGAACCAACGCTTCAATTTTTTAGTGGGTGCTCGTTACCGTTCCAACGGCTACTTTCTTAATTCCTTGCCAACTAAAGGTGCATACAACCCTGTTTTTGCCGATGCCCAAATAATGACCAATTACCGGCTCAATGAGTACTGGACCTGGTCTTTTTTAGGCCATTTCTCCAGCAACACATATCAATTTTCACCTCAAACATCGCAATCTGATTTTGGAACTGCCAACGAAGCCTACAGGCTCATGATTTATTTCGAGGGTCAAGAAAATTCTCAATTTCAAACCTTGATGGCGGGTACTGCATTCAAATACGCTAAGGATAAAACCAAACTCGATTTTTATGTATCCGGTTTTCAGTCCGATGAAAAGGAATACTTCGACATCTTTGGCCAGTACTATATCAATGAACTCGAAACTGACCCCTCAAAAGAAGAATTTGGAGATTCAATTGCAACGCTGGGTGTGGGCGGCTTTCTCAATCACGGACGCAACCGTTTACAAGCCCAAATCTTGTCTGCCTACCATAACGGGAGCTTTTTGATTCAAGATGATTTTAGCGATGAACTCAAAACACGTAAACGCTACAACGAATTGTCTTGGGGTGCCGCTCTTCAAGTTGATCAATTCCAAGACCGTCTCAGCGAATGGAGACTCATTGACTCAGCAGGTTATAGTTTACCGCAAACCCAACCCGATAGCATTGTATTATTTGAAACAATTAAAGGAAATCTTGCCCTAAACGGATACCGTTCCACTGGATTTTTACAATGGTCAAATTCTTGGACTAAAGTGAGTCGCCAGAAAATTGTCTCGGTTAAATCTCCGACCAAAAAAGATGGTCAAAGAGTAACTTACACAGATACATTGGACCTCTCGACTAAAAAAATCAATTTTCAAATTGGTCTGCGTGGCGGCTACACCAGCGTGAATCAGGAGCCTTACTTCACACCCCGAATGAGCATCTCCTATGCCCCTGCCGCCTACATGTGGCAAAACGGCAAAGCAGTGCGCCGTGGTTTACTTTTTAAATTCTCTAGCGGATTTTATTACCAACCTCCTTTTTATCGAGAATTCAGAACTTTTGATGGAAATTTAGCGCTAGGGGTCCAATCTCAAAAATCATTTCATGCGGTACTTGGTTCTGAATTTCAATTTCAGATGTGGGGCCGAAGCACGCCATTCAAACTCAATTCTGAACTCTATTACAAACATCTTTGGGACCTCAATCCGTACGAAATTGAAAACGTTCGCACCCGTTACTACGCAACTAACAATGCTGTTGGCTATGCATATGGCTTGGATGTAAATGTGCACGGTGAATTTGTCGAAGGCATCCAATCTTTTTTCAAGGTCGGCTTGCTTTCTACAAGAGAAGACATCGATGGTGATCAATACACCATCTACTATAATGCTGCGGGCGAGCGCATTATTTTTGGCTATAGTGAAGATCAGACTGTGGTTGATTCTACGGTTGTTTTTCCTGGTTTCATTCCAAGACCAACCGATCAGTGGTTTACTTTCGGCGCCTTGGTTCAGGACCAAATGCCTGGCTTTGAAGCATTCAAAGTACAAATGGGTCTTCAATATGGCTCTAGGCTTCCTTACGGCCCACCAGATTTTACGCGCTACAAAGACACTTTGCGTATGCGCTCTTATTTCCGCGTTGACCTCGGTTTATCTTATGATTTATTGCACCACCGAACTTTAACGAGTTCTTCTGAGCAGTCCTCTAAATTTTTAAATACAAAAGGTCGTGCCATCGACCAAGCACTCGTTTCTTTGGAAATTTTCAATATTCTTGGTGTCAATAATGTGCTTTCAAAGCAATGGATACAAGATGTTCAAGGGAAATTCTATGCAGTCCCAAATTACCTCACCCAACGGCTCTTCAATCTGAAACTTTCGATTGTCTTGTAAGTCATTTGAAAATGTATGCACCTCGACGCTTAGCTTCTGATCAGGCTAAACTCGGTGCAAAAAGAAAACGATTCGGAGAAACCAAACCTGTTTTTACGGCATACATCACAATTCCAGCAGTATTTTTAACGCCTAGTTTAGCCATGATATTTTTGCGGTGCGTATTGATCGTGTGCTTACTCAAGAATAGTAAGTCTGCGATTTGCTCATTGGTTTGTCCTTCAGCAATCAGGGTAATGATTTCATTCTCTCTTTCTGAGAGCGTAATTGGGCCACAACTGAAATCATCAGTATTGAGCTCGTGTAAATCAATATTGGCTTTCTGAATAGTCTCTAATATTTGTCCGCAAAAGAATTGTTTGCCTTGGGCTGTCTCTTTAACCGCATCGATAATTTCAGCAAGTTCGCAGTCTTTTTTAACATAACTCGTGACCCCAGATTTGAGGGCATCAATTAAAATTGGGGCATGCTGCGCTTCGGTAATAGCTACAAAACGGAGGTCTTTGAACTTTGATATTGCTTTAGGGACGATATCGATACTGAAACCATGTGAAGTAAAATCAATGAGCACGACATCGGCACCAAAATTCTTGAGCTGAGCCAACAATTCATCTTCATTGCGGGCTTCACCGACAATTGAAATACCTGCTTGAGCAGCCAAGATGGTTCTTAGGCCCAAACGGATCAATTCATTGCTATCGGCGAGGATGACTTGCATCTTATTTAGAATTATTCTATACAAAGGTACACGCAAAAATCTTTTTGTCAAGCAAAAGCACTAGTTTTTTATTGCGTGTGAGAAAACAAATAAAATCCACCTAACTTTGCCTTATGCATACGGAACTCGGAAAAGATATTCAGCGCGCTTTGGAACTTCTTCAGGAGGGAAAACAAGTTGCCGTCCCGACCGAAACCGTTTATGGCTTGGCTGCCGATGCCAATCACGAAGAAGCTGTATTAGGGATTTTTGCGGCAAAAAATCGGCCGCATGCCAATCCTTTGATATTACACTTTGATTGCTTACAAAGCGCCGAGCCGTATATGCTGTCTTTTCCGGCTGTTTTCAAGCAACTCTATACGTTTTTTTGCCCCGGTCCACTCACTTTTATTGTGCCCAAAAGTAGTTTAGTTTCTGAACTCATAACTGGCGGGCAAGACACCGTGGCCATTCGTTTTCCAAAACACGAAGTGCTGCAAAACCTACTTCAGGCATTTGGTCGCCCTCTTGCAGCCCCTAGCGCTAATTTATATGGCCAACTCAGCCCGACAACTGCCCAACACGTTTTCTCCCAATTAAACGGACGCATTCCTTATATTTTAGATGGTGGTGCTTGTGATCAAGGGCTTGAATCAACTATTATTGGACTTGAAAATGAGCGCGTTCTGATTTACCGCTATGGCAGTATCACGGCCGAACAACTTGCCGTTCATTTAGGATACACGCCTAAAGCTAAGATTCATGAACACGGCGGGGTGCGCACCAGTGGGATGGTTAAATATCATTACGCCACACAAACCCCACTCTATTTAGGCTTCAAAAATGAGCAGGGCCATGATGCAGACCTTCAAATCCTATTGGCTGACGACGAAAGTATCTCAGAACCAAAAATGATTTTAAGCCAGAGTGGTTCACTTACTGAAGCTGCTCAAAATCTGTATGCAATGCTGCACGCCGCAGATGCGATTGGGGTTGAACGCATCTTTGTAGAGCCATTCCCACAAGAAGGGCTTGGGGCTGCCATGAATGATCGCTTGTCAAGAGCTGCTGCAAAATTTACAAGCAAGGGATAAGCAAAGGACATCTTTCAGTATTCATGTAAAAAATGAGCCAAGAGTATCATTGGCACTTTCGATGATTTTTACTTTCAAACTGAAAAATTAAACGTAAAAAAAGAGGCTCCGAATCGAAGCCTCTAAATATTTGTTTTGAAATATTTGGATTGAGTGAACTCAATTATTTCATATGACGACCATAACGGTTTTTGAACTTATCGATACGACCAGCTGTATCTACGAACTGAGCGATACCTGTAAAGAACGGGTGTGATTTGTGAGAGATATCTAATTTAACAAGTGGATACTCGTTACCGTCTTCCCAAGAGATTGTTTCTTTAGTTTCTGCACAAGAAGGACAGATGAAACTATAGTCGTTAGACATATCTTTGAATACAACAAGTCTGTAATCTGATGGATGGATATCTTTTTTCATTTTATTTTACTTTTCGGAAAATGGATTGCAAAGATACGCATTTCTTATTCAAAAACAAGAAAATTAGAAGCAAAAGAAAAAAAATTCGATTTGTATAGTAGTTTTGTAAGCAATAGTTCGCCATGCGCCAAGAATTTGACTCTTCTTTGAACCACCTTGAGCTCAAGGATAACCGTTTGCATTCCTTGCTCGAACTTACCAATGCCATCAACGCCAACCTGGCTATCGATCAATTGTATCGCATATTTACCTTTATCATGAAGGAGCAACTCAACTTCAGCCGCTTTGCACTTTTAATGGCACATGAAGAATGGGAGCTCGCCGCTAAAAGCGGTTATAAAGGTAAAATCACACCAAATGATCTTGCACAAGAATTGCAGCGCTTTAAAGACATCACGCTTGTTGCGTCTTCAAATAGTCCACAGCTCAAAGATTTTCAGGCCGTGATTCCGATTTTTCATCAGGAACGCGCCTTGGCTTTCTTGCTACTAGCAACACCTGGTAAAACTGAATTCCTAGAACCTCAGCACTTTTCATTTGCACAAACCTTAACAAATATATTATCGGTTGCCATTGAAAATCGGAGACTCACCAAACAAAACTTAATCAAAGAACGCATTTCTAAAGAACTGGAACTCGCCTCTGAAATGCAAAAACTACTCTTTCCACAAGAACTTCCTTCTAATAAGAAAATGGATCTTTCGGGAAAGTACATTCCAAGACACGCCATTGGTGGTGATTACTATGACTTCATTCCTTTAGGTGACGAAGAATACATCATTTGTATAGGTGATGTGAGTGGGAAAGGAATTACCGCAGCCATGCTCATGGCCAATTTTCAGGCTACGATTCGTACTTTATTTAAATACCAGCGCTTTGAAATGAGTTTTTTAATGGAAGAGCTCAATAAAATTGTCATGAAAAGCGCCAAAGGCGAAAAGTTCATTACGTTTTTTATAGCGCACTACAATGCTTACACGCGCCAACTTACTTATGTGAATGCTGGCCACAACCAGCCATTTGTATTACACGGCAAGAATGTCACGCTACTCAATGAAGGTTGCATCGGGCTTGGTATGTTAGACGAACTTCCTTACGTCAATGTGGGTAAGCTTATTTTGCAACCCAAAACGACAATTGTTTTATTTACGGACGGTGTAGTTGAACTTGAAAACGAAGCCGGTGAGGCATTTGGCTTGGAACAATTAATCAAGCAAGTCAAGGCATTTGCTCCACTGAAAATGGAAGATATGAACAACCTTATTTTTTCAAAACTCGAGGAATGGAAAGGCCCGCTTCCTTACGTCGATGACACGGCAATTTTTAGCTGTAAGTTTTTCTGATTTTTCTATTACTTAGAAACTAAGCCAAAGGCCCATTTGAACGAAAACAAATGGCTGAAGTAAGCGCTGTTGCCTAGTCCTAGACGCGTAAAAGCGTAATCAATTTGCCATTGCTTCAGTTGCAAACCAACGCCCATATGAGGTTGCACAGTTAATTTCTTTTGAAGATCAAGATTGGTATAGTATTGCCATTGAGAAACACCCGCTCTAAAGCTCAGCTTGTTATCATAATTGATATAAAGGCCTGTTTTTTGATCCATGGAAAAAACCGAACCTGACAACAATGTATTTCTAGGTCCATCGGAAGTAATTTCAAAATCGACTTCAGCACCAATTTTTAGTTTCTTTGAAGGAATTGGTAAAAAGCCAGTAGCTCCTAAAATAAGACGTGGCAACATTTGCTCAATACCATTTTGAGGTAAAGCATTATTGGTTTGAAGAAGTGTAGCTTCCATTTCTGGAGTAAGGTCATAGGTCCATACGCTAAATGTGCTCGTTGCATCGCGCAGCATGAGACCAAAAGCTAAATTTTGTTTAGGACGATATTGCAGCCCAGCATCGAGACCAAAACCCACCGCTTTTGCAAAATCCCCGATATGACGATAAAGTATTTTGGCATTGAAACCCATAGAAAGATTGCTGATGCGGGTTGGGCGAGACAACGAACCAATAAAAGCGTAGTCGGCGGCATTAAATTGTTGCAACTGACTGTAATCAATATTGCCGTTGTTGTCTATGAGTTGAGTGGTGTTGTAAATATTATCGACGCCAAGTCTTAGCATATTAAAGGCAACTACTGTATTTGCTGTTATGCGACGCGAAACACCGAGGTGGTCCTGCGAAACAATGCCACCAAAATAAGCAGCATGCATCCCGGCAATTTCAGTTGGCGCTTGTTGGTAATGCAAGCCGGCCGGATTCCAAACACCTGCTAAAACTCCAGATGTGTGAGCTACGACTGCCGAACCCATACCGAGTGCATCAGCACCAATACCTAAATTCAAATATTCGTTGGCATACTTTGGATTAAAGTCTTGTGCAAAGACACCAAAAGTGCTCACGAAGATGAAGAATAAAGAGAAGATTTGCTTTGACATGTGACAAAAACTCAAAATTGCACAAAAAATTGTGTTTTCTAGGTACTTTTACAAAAATGTCTCGCATGTTTGGAATTGCCAATTTAATTACTGCCGCCAATCTTTTAGGTGGAATTTGTTCCATAATTTTTAGTCTAAGCGGTCGGCTCGATTGGGCCGTACTCGTTTTGGCCATCTCTGCCCTATTTGACTTTTTGGATGGTTTTGTGGCGCGTTTGACCAAATCAAACGGAGAACTCGGCAAACAACTCGACTCTCTAGCTGACCTTGTGAGCTTTGGTGTTGCACCAGGTATTTTGATGTTTGTCATGATCATTGTTGGTATTGACACCTCGAACTTGATGCCAAATGCACAGGGACTCAAAGCGTATCATGGTGCTTCGAGCGAATATGTGGTAGCCCAACTCATCGACTGGAAGGCGGCCTTGTTTTATGGTCGAGACAACACTTTAAATGCCTCGATTAAATTCTTACCCTTTGTGGCACTCATTATTCCGTTTCTCGCGATGTTTCGCCTTGCTAAGTTCAATTTGGACCAACGACAATCTGATAAGTTCATCGGCGTACCAACTCCTACTGCCACTATCTTTTTTAGTTTTTTTCCACTTTATTTTTGGTTTGAACTTTCCAATTGGGGGCACCAAGCATCCTGGATTTACACCCTTTTCGATTGCTATACCCTAGCGATCATTTCAGTTTTATTCTCGTTGTTAATGGTGAGTGAATTACCACTTTTAGCACTCAAATTCAAAGACTTTAGTTGGCGTTCAAACCCATATCGTTATTTATTACTCGGAATTTCGTTGATAAGTATTCCATTATTTTTGATTTGGGCCATTCCAATAATTGTACTTTTGTACTTGCTTTTATCACTTATTGAACATTTTCAATTTAAAAAACATGAAATTCAAAGCTGAAATCGACGTAATGCCACTAGACGCTCTTCTTGATCCACAAGGAAAAGCGGTTACCAACTCTATGAAAAATATTGGTCTTCCAGAAATAGAAGGCGTTCGTATCGGTAAGCATATCCGTCTTTTCGTAGAAGCTGCTAATCAAGAAGAAGCAAGTCAAAAGGTAGATACTGCCTGTAAAAAAATGCTCGCCAACCAGATCATGGAGAGCTACCGCTTCGAGCTTAGCGAAGTTTAATCATGAAAAAAGGTTTCAGGACCTTTCAACCAAATGCTAACGCTTGGGATACAAAGCTGTATTTCCCAACTCCCCTTCCGTTTTTAGAAGTATGGCGCACCAACATTGCTGCAGCACAGCAAGAATTTGCCAATCTTTCAATCAAAGAACGCGCCGCTTTTCTACAAGACCTCGCTACTGAATTGTTTGCAGCGAAGGATGCCATTGAGCCACTTTATTGTCAAGAAAGCGGGCTCTCTAAAAAAAGATTTGAAGCAGAATTCGAGCGTACTTTTCATACCGTCCGGGTTT
>JBILTD010000039.1:0-11694 GCA_044371695.1 Crocinitomicaceae bacterium
ACGATTGTTTTGACGCCGCCTTTCAGCGTGTAGGCAAGAATCATTAGGACAATCAGCAGTGTAGCCTGCCAAAACTCAAGACCTAATGGTTTAAACACAAAGAGTTGCAAAACATTGATTACTAAATAAAGCCTAACGGTAGCACCCAATGTGCGCGATAAAATAAAATACGCAGCGCCCCAGATATAAGCTTTTAAACCCAACCTGAGCTCTAGGTATCTATAAATTGAGTTGAGTTGATATTTGTAATAAAGTGGTAACAACACATAAGCCACCACAAAATATCCTGCAAAAAAACCAAGTACTAACTGATAGTAGTGCCAAGCACCCATACTCACCGAACCCGGCACCGAAACGAAAGTGACGCCTGACAACGAGGTGCCAATCATGCCGAAGGCCACTAAATACCATGGGCTTTTTTTATCGCCGGTAAAAAAACTATGGCTAGTGGCATTTTTCGAGGTAAAATAAGCGATGGCCAAAAGCAATAAGAAATAAAGGACTAAAATTCCGGGTAAAAGCAATGTGTTCATGTTGTAAAAATAAGAGAATTATACATCCAAGACTTGCTAGAATAGCGAAAGAACTATCTTTGCCAAAAAATAGAAGATGGAAATTTGGATTGTACTTTTTGCCTTTTTGTTTGTTAGTTTACTGACTGTTGGCTTGGTTTATTTGTTCTTGAAGCGCCAGCACGACACGGATATTTGGCGCATGCAAAGCCAACTCAAAGAGCAGAAACAATCCTTTTATTTGCCGAGTAAACTCGAGGCATATCAGCGCCTTATTCTCTTGTTAGAGCGCTTGCATCCGGCGCATTTAACCCTAAGAGTTTTGCAGGTTCAAGCAACAGCCAAAATGCAACAAACGGTGCTGATTCAGACGGTACGCGATGAATTTGAGCACAATATTGCCCAACAACTTTTTGTTTCAGAACAAGCCTGGAGAGCGGTTGTGCAATCAAAAGAAGAAGTAATTAGAGTCATTAATATGGCAGCGAGCACCCTAGATAACACTGCAACTGCTACAGACTTAGGCGCAAAAATCCTTGAAATCACAGGGCAGCTTCCACAATTCCCAACAGAAATTGGTGCAGCAATCTTAAGAGAAGAATTCAGGGCGCAAGGGCTTTAATTAGGCCTTGGTTTTTAATTTTTCTTGAACAAAGGCAAAAACCATCGGAAGCAAAGACAAACCAATGATGCCAAAAATCACGGTTTCAAAGTTTTGTCGCACAAAACTCAGGTTGCCAAAAAAGTATCCAAGTAAAGTTAAAGAAATAACCCAAATGGTGCCGCCAATCGCATTGAACCTAAAGAAGGTTGGGTAGCGCATTTGGGCAATTCCTGCGACAAAGGGAGCGAAAGTCCTGACGATCGGAACAAACCTTGCAATAATGATGGTTTTGGGGCCATGTTTCTCAAAAAACGCATGGGTTTTGTCGAGGTGCTTGTCATTGATCAGTTGGTAATTTTTGATTTTGACCTTCGCTAGCTTTAGTCCAAAGTGTTTTCCAATTAAATAATTGACAGCATCACCAGAAATTGCAGCAAAAATAAGTAAGCCGAGGACCACCCATAAATTGAGTTGGGCCATTTCGTTTTCTTGCATGACACCCGCACAAAAAGTTCCGGCAGCAAAAAGCAAAGAGTCTCCGGGTAACAGCGGCATAAACACCAAACCGGTTTCTACGAAAATGATCAAAAACAAAATGGCGTAAATCCAGATGCCGTAGTCTTGAATCAGCAAAAACAAATATGCATCGATGTGCAAGATGAAATCAAAAAGTTGTAAAATCCCACCCATTTTATTCGCAGCTTAAATGAGGGGCTACATCTGAAATCCAGGCATTGAGGCCACCGGTTAAAATATACAAGTTGGTTGCATCGAGTTCAGTTTCAATGAAATTCACTAAAGCTTCAGCGCGCTTACCAGACTGACACATCACGACAATTTGTTCGTGTTGGGCAATACTCGGAAACTTGCTTGCAAATTCAGCCATCGGGATGCGCAGTGCCTCAATTTGACAATTTTGGTATTCGTAAGGCTCTCTGATGTCTACTAGTAAGAGGTCTTTTTTCGCCTCTTGTGCCAAGTGAACTTCCTTTGGGCTCAGTGCTTTCATGGATTCAAAATTTTCACAAAGATAAAATTCTTGTTCAATATTTTCATTTGTGAAGGCACCCCATAGTAGGTCTCGAATCCTTGACACAGCAACTGCGTTTTATTTGAAGGTTGCTTTGCAAAAAACTGCAAGCAGCCCTGGGCTTTAATGGCTACTATTTGTTGTTTTTTTAGCTGAAAAACCTCATGCGTTTGATAGTTCAAGATGCGGCCAAAACTCAATTCAGCTAAAAAGAAGACGCTGAATGCAGCGGCCAGGCGTTGCTGAGATAAATTCAAACCCCGCTGCCAATAATAGAGCAAAAGCCAGACGCCAAAAACCCATAGAAAGGAAAAGGAAAAACCTTGCACCAAAGCGCCGGGTAGCTTGGCGAAAAAATCCATGATCAGTAAGAGCAGCTCAATGCTTTTCTCGAGTATCCAACCAAAAATAATATTCAGCTGCGGCAATAGTGCAACCAGCGGAAACAGCATGCCGAGCACCAAAATAAAACTCGACAAACTCATTAAAAACAAATTGGCTAATGCAAAGTAATTTGGAAAGCTATGAAAATAATAAAGACTCAAAGGTGCGGTACTTATGGTGGCGGCTAAGCCCATAGCAGTACCTTCCCAAAGTGTCTGTAGGTAAGACCAACGAAAATGCAAGTAGGCCGAAATCTTTGGGTACAGCAAAAAGATGCCCCACATGGCCATATACGAGAGTTGAAACCCAAGATCAAACAGCAAAAGCGGGTCAAACAAAAGCAACAAAAAAGCAGAGAAATAGAGTAGTAGCAATGATGAAACTTGCTTGCCGCTCATTTGCCCAAGCAAGAGAAAAGTAAACATCACAACGCTTCTGAGTACAGCCGCTGACAAACCGGTTAAAAAAGCGTAATACCAAATCAGTATCAAAAGAAAAATGATCACGGTTCGTCTAGGAATCCAAGACCCCAAGTATGCGCAAACTTGGAGTAGTACATTGATAAGTAGGGCAATGTGCATCCCGGAAACCGCCATAATATGCATAGAGCCCGTACCTTGAAACGCCATTTTTGAGGTCGCATCCACACCACTGCGATCACCGATAATCAGCGCAATAGCGACATCTGCAGCTTCTCCATCGAGAAATCGCTCAAAAAGTTTTGTAAAAGATGCGCGCTGCTGGGCTAAAAGATGCCGCCAATGAGTATTTTCTGGCCTTGAAAAGCGCCTTACTATATCTGAACTGTCTAAATAGGCCACATGGGTTATTCCTTTCAACTGTAAAAAGCGTTCGAGGTCAAAAGCACCAGGATAAGTTTCATTTTGAACCACCTCGGGCTCGCAAGAGATCCATAATTTTTCTTGAGCAAACAAGGGTTGCTGCAAATTGGTGTAAACTTGAATTGGAAGAACTATACTTTTGCCATGTAGTTGAAATTGAAAGGATCCGAAAAGTAGCTGACCATTAGTTTTTACTTGCACTTCATCAATTTCAAGTTGCCCTAAGACGCTTTTTTTTGCTTGAATTTTCCTAACCTCACGAAAGGCTTGTTGCACCAAAAATTGCTGCCAAAATCCGAGCACAAAGAAAGAAAATGGCAATAGGTAGGTCCTCAGCCAAACGGAATGCTTACTGAAAATAGTAAACATCCAAAGTAGCAGCATCAAAGCAGTAAAAAAGTAAAGAAACTTGAGTGTTGCTTCCGTAAAAACACGGTAATCAGCCAAGTAAAGACCTCCAATAAATGGCATTAAAAAAGCCAGCCAATGCGCACCAATTGCTTTTGGTGTCGGCTTCATTTGTTCAAACATAAGCGCAATTTAGAGGTAGAATTTTCCTGCGCTGTATTTGATTTTTTCGGTGAGTAAATGGGGTCTGATGATTGATTCAAGGGCGGCTTTGCTACAAAAGAAATGTTGCTGTAGCTCTTGTAAAGATTTGGGTTCTGCTAAGAACGCAAACAGATTTTCGTCATGGAGTGAAATGGGGCAACACACATCGCATTTGCCACAAACCTGTGCTTTTTGACCAAAATAGCTGATCAGTTGCTGACTTCTGCATTGGTCTTTACTACAATAGTCTAGCATGGCCTGAACCTTTGCCGTAGCCGTATTCTTTTGATTTAAGTAAATTTCTGGCCTCAAATTAAAGTACGATTCAGGCAGGCGCTCTGTCGTAAAAGTAAGCACAGGTAAATTGCTTTTCTTACTATATTCGATAAGGCCATTTTTTTGCATGATTTCCATCAGTTCCTCTAAACGCTTTTCAGTCAAATTTAGTCTTTGACAGATTTTCTGCTCATGGATAGGGGTGAGTTGATCAAACAACCCAGGATAGGTGCGGATCAGTAAAGTGCAAAGTGTTTGAAATTGCGGGTGCTGAATTTGAAAATTATAGAGTACTTCATTGCTTACGATAATTTGAGCGCGTGTTTGCTGAAAAAAACTTTCAGACAAACTAATGTTGCCGTTTTGTTCGAGCAACTTTAAGGCGTAAAAAACCTCTTGTTCTTTGAGCTCAAAGGTTTGAGAAAAGGCAGATAAATCGAAAGGATATGCTTCGTCTTTGCCAGAACCAACGGCAATTTTAAGGTAATTTGCCAGTGCTCTGTAAACATAGAGCACGCGTTCTGGTGCGGGAAAGCGCTGGATATTTTGTGTGGTCAATCCATCAAGGTCGGTGGCATTGTAAAAGAGTAGGGCGTAAGCCGCAGCTGAGTCTCGGCCCGCCCGACCCGCTTCTTGAAAATAAGCTTCTGGAGAATTCGGCACGTCATAGTGCAACACAAAACGCACATTGGGTTTGTCAATGCCCATGCCAAAAGCATTAGTAGCCACCATGACCCGACGTTTTTCTGAAAGCCAATCTTTGAGCATCTGACTGCGTTCACTTGCCGTCATGCCGCCATGATAAATACCACAACTGATGCCGTTGGCCAATAATTGCCGAGCTACTTCTTTGACATTTTTTCGGGTTTGACAATAGACAATACCTACTTCAGTGGTTTGCGCGCAAAGCGCAATGATTTCAGTGATTTTATTTTCGGCATGCCGCACCAAGTATTGTAGGTTTTCCCGGATAAACGGTGCTTCTAAAACCACTGCTTTTGGCATGGTTAACTGCGTCATGATATCGCTTTGCACTTGCTTGGTAGCCGTTGCTGTTAGTGCTAAGATCGGGACGTCTGGTTGTAATTGACGCAGTTTAGAAATTTGTCGAAAAGCTGGCCTGAAATCGTGGCCCCACTCAGAAATACAGTGTGCTTCATCGACTACCAAAAGGGCAATTTTCATGCGCTTGAAACGCTCGATAAAAAGCGCAGATTGCAGTCTTTCGGGAGAGGTGTATAAAAAATCAAGGCCACCAAAACGCGCGTTATCTAGGGTTTGATCGAGTTCTTTGTAAGACATCCCGCTGGTGATTGCTTTGGCACGGATGCCTTTTTGTTGTAAGTGTTCTACTTGGTCTTGCATGAGGGCAATCAGAGGAGAAACCACAATGCAAATTCCTTCTCTTGAGAGCGCCGGCACTTGAAAGCAGATAGATTTCCCGCCACCCGTTGGTAAAAGGGCTAAAACATCCTTTCCTTCAAGAGCAGCTTCAATAATCGGCACCTGACTTGGTCTGAACTCAGAAAAGCCCCAATATTGTTGTAAAATTTGACGTGCGACCTGCAATGATAAAATATACTTAGGTAAAAGCAATAAAAAAGTAAAGTTAAGGATTGTGTGAATAAGTTCAATAAGTTGCCCGCTCAGTTAAATAGCCGTATATTCGCGCATCAATTAACAAGAATATGTCCGCAGCAAGTACCGCTTTTACTGTGCACAAAGCAGCTCAAAGCAAAATTCAAAGTGTAGATTGGGATAACCTGCCCTTCGGTAAAATATTCACCGATCACATGTTTGTCATGGAGTACGCTAATGGTACATGGCAACAAGGTGAAATCCTTCCTTTTGGTCCCATTGATATGCATCCGGCAATGTCTGCGATTCATTATGGTCAGTCTATTTTCGAAGGCATGAAGGCATACCGCAATCAAACTAACGAGGTTGTTTTGTTTCGCCCAGAACTCAATGCACAGCGTTTTGCTGAATCTGCAGCACGCATGTGTATGCCTGCGGTCCCTGAAGATTTATTCATCGCAGCTGTGAAACAATTGGTTCAGATGGACCAAGCTTGGGTTACCAACAAGCCTGGCTACGCGCTTTATATCCGTCCGTTTATGTTTGCTACCGATGAATTTGTTGGCATCAAACCTTCTGATACTTATAAATTTGTCATCATCAATTCTCCGGTAGGCGCTTATTATGCAGAGCCTGTTCGTGTTAAAATTGAAGAGCACTACACGCGTGCAGCCATTGGTGGCGTAGGAAGGGCAAAAGCTGCCGGAAACTACGGCGCTTCTTTGTACCCTGCAAAATTGGCGCAGCAAGAAGGCTTTCATCAGTTGGTCTGGACTGATGCCAAAACGCATAGTTTCATCGAAGAATCGGGTACCATGAACATCATGTTCGTGATCAATGATACACTCATTACACCTTCTGAGGACGCCGACACCATTTTAAGAGGTACCACCAAAAGAACCGTGATCGAAGTTGCCAAGCAAATGGGCATTCCCGTCGAAGAACGCACTGTTTCTGTTGAGGAAATCATTACCGCAGCTAAAAACAACACTTTACAAGAAGTATTTGGCGCTGGCACCGCAGCTACTATTGCACAAATTGCATTAATCGGTTACCGCGACGAAAGAATCGAATTACCTCCACTTGAAACACGCCAAATTTCAAATCGCATCAAAGATTACCTCGACGCTGTGAAATCTGGTGAACAACCAGATACCAACCACTGGGTATTAAAAGTTTGCTAAGCGTGTGAAAAAGCAGTCCTCTGTGCATCTTTATGCCATGCGGCTTCTTGTTTTTTTTCTGTTTGTCATTTCCACTACTTTTTCTTGGGCTCAGGGCTCTGAAAATATGCGCGTCCAAGACGTCAAGGAAATCCGCTTGCGCAATGCAAAGCCAGACACCGTTTATGCTTCTGTGAAATACAGCGTTGCCGACTTCGAAATCGGTCAAGAAGATCAGTTGCTATTACTGACCTATGAAAAGAACCTCGAGAAGGATGCGCAACTTCAGCTCATTTCTAATGATTCTGTACTTGCACTTCAATCCATACCCGAGCGTGCAAAAGGGCTTTTTAGAGACTTCAGAGGTGAAATCCATGTGCTGACTGCTCAAAATGTATATGGTTTAGCCTACGATAACGAAGGAATTACTTTAGGTCAGATTCCGAAAGATTACTTTTTCAAGTACATCACACCAATCGTTGACACCAGCTACACGAAATTCTTCTATTCGAATTACACCGATATCTATCCGGCTTTTGAATACGGTAGCATAGACAAATTAGATTCTACCTACAAGCGTTTATTACACATCCAGGACGACCTCATGATGGAATTATATCGATCAGAATACAAATGGGTAGATGTCAGGACAAAACTTTGGGCCAAAAACCTCGAATTGCAAACGGGCATCGATGCTGAAATTTATGTTGGAGCCAATTATTTTACCCAATCGCTGTATTACGAACCTGTCTATGCGCCTTTATTTCTGGTAAATGACACCATATACATTTTTGATTACCCCAATAACTTACTGCACAGTTTTTTAACTAACGGAGACAGCATTCAAACGGTCAAGCTGAACCACCACCTCAATGCCAAAAAGACGGGCTTTCGAAAAAACCTCCAACTCGATCGAAAAACAGGAACTGTTTATGCCATTTATGAACAAGAAGGATACAGCTATATTGGGCCTATCGATTTAAAAACTGGTGTTGTGAGTAAAAAGGTCAAGCTCGCCTTTCGCTACGTTGAAAAAATCAGGGTACACAACAACGAGGTCTATTTTATTTATCGACCCTTTGAATCGGCGCAAAATAAGTTCATTTATAAACAGGAATTGCCTTTCTAGGCCTGTTTGCTACTGCAATACAACCCGAATCGAAACTGGTAAATGATCCGAATAACCACCTAAATATTTAGGGCCGGCATAAGTTCTGTTTGGAACAATTTGCCCCTTGTATTCCGTTAACAGATAAGGAAAACTATGAATGGTGCCGCTATTAGCTTCAACTTTTAAATTGCCCTTAAACGTATTTTCGGAAACCATGATGTGGTCCAGTACATCCCATTCGTTTTTGTAATTATAAGACCCGCCGAAAGTATTGCTTTGCTTTGTGATTTGCGGATTTAATTTACCTGCAATTAATTGAGGACCTGCATCTTGCGGATGATCATTTAAATCTCCCATAAAGATAATTTTAGCAGCCGGATCTTGTTTTTGTATCGAATCAATGAACTGAGCCGCGTGTTGTGCAGCAGCCATGCGTCTGGGTGCACTTTCTTCAGCACCACCGCGTCTGCTTGGCCAATGATTGACCAGCACATATAGGTTTTCTTTTTTGTATTGGTATTTTGCCCAAACGATATCTCTTGTACTTGGAGCGCTATCGCCAGGTATGACAAAGCGAATGCGTCCTGACTCTTTTAACTTGAGTAAGTCTTTTCTATAAAGCATTCCAACATCAATGCCACGCGCATCTGGACTCTCGTAATGCACAATTCCGTAGCGTTTTTCTTGCCCTACTAAATCAGTGAGCACACTTTTGTTTTCGATTTCACAAACACCCATAATGATTGGAAAATCTAAAGATTCCATGACCTGGCGAATGTGCGTCAATTTGGCATTGTATTTCTCTGCATTCCATTGACTGGCTGCTCCGGGCAAAAATTCAGCGTCGTCGTTAGGGCCATCAATGGTATCGAACAAATTCTCTACGTTATAAAAAGCCACATTATAGGCTTGCTGTGCAATAGCTGTCTGAATGCTTGCCGTTATAAGCAGGAGAAGGAGTAATTTTTGCATTTTTATTTTATATTTTCCTATGAATACTTTTATGCTACCAGCTTCCGCCTGAGCCTCCGCCGCCAAAACTTCCGCCTCCAAAACCGCCGAAGCCGCCGCCGCCTCCTGATGAACCTCCGCCAAAGCCACCGCCAAAACCTCCAAAATAAAAGAAGCCCGGGCCGCCTCTGCGTCCGCCAAAAGTAGTGCCGCCACCGCCGCCTCTTCTAATGACAAAAAACAAAACCACCAAGATAATTACCAAACCGATTAAACCGCTAGTTAGTTTGTCCTTCTGTACGCTATCGCGATAGGTTTTCTCGTTGTATTCGCCTTTTGCTAAGGCAAAAAGTACATCTAGTGCCTGATTGATGCCTTGTGCGTATTTCCCGTGTTTAAATTCAGGTAAAACCTCATGGGAAATGATATCTTGACATACTAAATCGGTAATTGCGGCTTCAAGCCCTCGGCCTGGTGCTAAATAAACCTGTCTACCACCATTGGCTTTGGTGGGCTTAATTAAAAATACCAAACCGTTGTCTTTGTCGGCCTTTCCGACTTTCCAAGCTTCACCTAATTCTGTAGCGTAGTGCCAAGGTTCGTCGTTATTTAAATCGTCAACGATAACGATGGTAATTTCATTGCTCGTTTCTTGTTCAAAGCGATCAAGACGGGCTTCAATGGCCGCCTGCTCTTCTGGGCTAATAATTTGTTCTGAAGAAAAATTATTGAGAAAACAAGGAGGCTGAATGGGTTGGGGGTATTGCCCAAAACTATAGCTGAAAAGATAACTCAGGACAACTAAAAAGGGGAGGAGGTAGTGCTTTTTCATCCGAAGCTGATTTCGTTGGAGAGTTCGTTCTGATCGTTGTCTTCGTAAGGAAAATACTTAGCGAGTTGCTTACCTGCTTCAGCAATAGCTGCACATAAACCCTCAGTAATTTGGCCTGTTTTGAAATGTGTAATCATGAGATCTCGGGTGCTGTCCCAGAAATTTTCCGGAACAAGTTCATTGATCCCCTTGTCACCGATAATGGCCAATTGGGCACTTTCGGTTGCGACATAAATGAGTACGCCGTTGCGGGCAGCTGTTTGGTGCATGCCTAATTTTTCAAAAACGGCAATTGCTCTTTGAACCGGATCTTGGGTGCACACTTTTTCCATGTGCACCCGAAGTTCGCCGGAAGTATTTTTTTCAGCAGCTGAGATGGCCTGGGCCACCAGTGTTTGTTCTTGTGCTGTGAGCATTAAAACTTAACTTTAGGCGAGTTTTCTGAGCCTGCTACTGCTTTGAATCCTTCTTTACGTGGGAATTCTTCGCTGTTTAAGAAAAAGCGTGCGAAGAAGCCTCTGATGTGCGTATTGTATGCTTTCACAGCTTCGTTATAACGATCTCTTTCTGTTTTGATGCGGTTTTCTGTGCCCTCTAGTTGTCCTTGTAACTGACTAAAGTTTTCCGTAGAACGAATTTGCGGATACGCTTCATAGGCCAAGTTGATGGCCGTATTGATTTTGCGTCCCATGATTTCTAGATCTTCAGGAGTTTTGGCATTGACAATTCCGGCGCGTGCTTGTGTCACTTGCGTCAAGATATCTTTTTCATTTTGAGCAGCTCCTTTGACCGTTTCCATGAGGTTAGGAATGAGGTCTGCGCGTCTTTGGTAAGCAGATTGCACATTGGCGAATTTTTCGTCAAGGCCTTCTTGCAGCCCTACTGCTTTGTTGTAAAGATTGTAATAGCCGAGGAATAAAAATAATAGCAAGGCACCGATGGCTGCTAATACGACATAGATTGGTTTCATCTTAAATAGTTTTTTAATTGCTGTTGTATACTCAATTTGTGTTCCAAATTATAAAATTGTCAGAATGGCAGGTTGTTTTGTCTTTTTTTTTTCTTGTTGAAAACTTTTGACCATAATTTAATCATTAAAAAGATTAATTATTAATCATTTTGTTTAATTTTACCGAACCAACCAATCGAACTTTTATTGTTTTACCTTTTAACTGACAGCGCCTATGTCTGCCCGTCGTTCGATTGTCCATATGGATCTCGATACTTTCTTTGTTTCCTGTGAGCGCCTGCTTGACAGCCGCCTTAACAACAAACCCATCCTTATCGGAGGTACCAGCGAAAGAGGGGTAGTGGCCTCGTGTAGCTATGAAGTCAGGCGCTTTGGCGTGCATTCTGGAATGTCCATGAAAATGGCCAAAGAGCGCTGCCCAGAAGCTATTTGCATCAAAGGCAATACCCAAACCTATTCTAAGTTTTCCAGAATGGTCACTGAGTTGGTCAAAGAAGCGGCACCTGTCTATGAAAAAACCTCCATCGATGAATTCTACATCGACTTCACGGGCCTTGACCGCTTTTTTGGCGTCTGGAAATACGCCTCTGAGCTGCGGCAGCGCATTACCAAAGAAACCGGCCTGCCCATCTCTTTTGGCCTATCTGAAAACAAAACGGTTTCAAAAGTAGCCACCGGCGAGGCTAAGCCCAATAACCAATTACTCATTGACTACGGTACCGAAAAACCTTTTTTAGCGCCACTTTCTGTGCAGAAAATTCCGATGGTGGGCCCCAAAACCTACCAAACACTTTGCGGTTTAGGTGTCAAGAAAATTGGCACCTTGCAGGCCTTGCCGCTAGAGCTCTTAGAGCAAGCACTCGGTGAAAACGGGCGCAGCATTTGGTCT
>JBILTD010000254.1:0-3772 GCA_044371695.1 Crocinitomicaceae bacterium
CCTGTTAAAGTTGCACTTGTGGCGCCAGTACTCCATAAATAGCTGTAGGTGCCTGATCCGCCTGTGCCCTGTACTGCAATGCTGCCCGTATTGCCACCATGACACAAAATATTGTTGCTCACGCCAGTAAGGCCTACTACCGCACTTGGCGCATTGACCAATACTTGTAAAGAGTCTTCACAGCTATTGGCATCTGTTACCACAACACTGTAAACACCCGCAGGAACGTTGTTCAAGTCTTGGGTAACTGCACCGTTCGTCCATAAGTAAGTGTAGCCTGGTGTGCCGCCACTAACCGTGAGGTTGATGTTCCCGTTGCTTAAGCCAAAGCACGTTACGTTGGTAGTGCTTTGTAATAAAGTGAGGGCGCTCGATGGTTGGCCTACTATAACTGTATCTGTTAATAAACAGCCATTAGCATCTTGAACCGTGACACTGTATTGACCACCAACTACCGCTGTTAAATCTTGATTACTAGTACCATTACTCCAGCTATAAGTATAACCAGGTACACCTCCTGCTATGGTGAGGTCTACACTTCCATTAGGCAAACCAAAACACAAAGAAGCAGTCGGATAAAGTGTCATCGACATCGCGCTAAAAGGTTGGGTTACCGCTGCTGAGTAGGTAGCACCACAACCATTCGCATCGGCAATACTAACGGCATACATGCCTGCGCCTAAATTGTAGATATCTTCAGTTGTAGCAGTAAAGCCAGCCGGGCCGGTCCATGTAAAGTTATACGGTGTAGTTCCGCCAGTAACGGCTAAAGTAACTGCCCCTGTTGTATCACCATGGCACAAAACAGGAATGATCGTTGGGACATATGCTAAGGCCGCAGCAGGTTGGGTAATATTAAAAGTTTGTTGTAATACGCAAGTCGCATTATCAGTAACTGTTACGCTGTATGTACCTGCAGTTAGGTTTGATAAATCTTGGAGTTGAATGTTGTTACTCCACAAAACGACATAGCCAGGAGAACCACCAGAAATAGTTAAATCAATAGCACCATTGGCACCGCCGAAACAAGATACTTGCTGAACTTGTGAAGCGATATTTAAGCCATTGACTGGATTATTGATGACTGCAACAACGGTGTCTTTACAGTTATTTCCATCTGTAACAATCACGGTGTAAGATCCTATTGGTAATCCTGAAATATCTTCAGTTGAAGCTGTAAATGAGTTAGGGCCAGTCCAGGCATAAGTATAGGTTGGTGTACCGCCAGTTACCGATGCATTTACAGAACCCGTGCTGTAGCCAACGCACAAAAGATCCACATTGGTTTCAGTGGCGTTGAGTGCGGCAGCTGGTTGGGTAATGGTAACAGAATTAGTGGTGGTACAATTGTTAATATCGGTAACCGTAACCGTATAAGTTCCGATGGCGAGACCACCGATATCTTGCGTATTGCCCCCGTTCGACCAAACATAACTGAATGGAGAAGAACCACCATTTACCGATAAATTGATAAAACCAGTTGAGCCACCAAAACAAGCCACATTAGTTTGAACAAAAGTGGAAGAGAGTGGCGCATATAATTCAGCTACTGCTACATTAATAATACTTGAACAAAGGTTTGCATCGGTAATGGTAACCGTATAATTTCCTGCGGCTATCGCTGTTGGATCTTCTACAGTTAAACCATTTGACCAAAGATATGTATAAGGAGCAGTGCCGCCATTGACTGTCAAGTTTACAGTTCCAGTGGCCGTACCTGCACAAACAATATCTGTATGGGTTTCACTTGCGGTGAGGGCAGAGCTTGGTTGGGCTATAGTTAATGTTTGAGTAGCAACACAATTATTAGCATCCAGTACCTGAACAGTGTAAGTTCCGGCAGTGACACCAGAAATATCTTGAGTGGTGGCATTGTTAGACCAATTGTAAGTATAGTTACCCGTTCCGCCATTTGGTGTAAGATTGATTGCGCCATTCGGGGAACCAAAACATTGCGCATTAGTAATTTGAGATGATAAGGTAATTGGTGTAGGTGCGGTAGCAATCGGAATATTAGTCAAGGTAACTTGACATCCTTTGACATCGGTAACAGTTACATTATAATTACCTGAACTTAAATTTGAAATATCTTGGGTAGTTGCTGTGAAATTATTTGGACCCGTCCAAGAATAGGTATAAGGTGTAGTACCACCTGAAGGATTCAAATCGATACTTCCCGTTCCACCAGCACATAAAATATTGATGTGTGTTTCCGTTGCAACCAAGGTAGTTGGCTGATTCACGGTGTAAGTGTAATTATTGCCTGAATTACAGCCTAAGTTATCCGTTAGCGTCAAAGAATAATTTCCTGCAGCCAAGCCAGAAATATCTTCTTGAGCTGAGCTGAAATTATTTGGGCCAGTCCAGGCATAAGTATACGGTGTAATACCACCCGTAGCGGTTAAAGCAATGGCGCCATTACTTTGGCCATTACAGCTAACATGTGTCACGGTTTGGCCCACCATAATTTGACTATTTTGACTGATGGTTCTGTTATGTTGTGTCGTACACCCATTAGCATCTGTAATTGTCAAAACATAGCTTCCTGCTGGAACACCTGTGATGTCTTGTGTGAGCTGGCCACTACCCCAAGCGTAGTTATATTGTTGGGTTCCTCCTGTAACAGTGACATCAATTGCACCCGTACTTTGACCAAAACAATTCACATTTGTAAACGTACTTGTTGCAACTAATTGGTTCGGTTGAGTGACCGTTACACTTATTTGCTCCTGACAACTTTGTGCATCTGTAACTGTGAGTGTATAAATACCCGCATCAAGCTGCGTAAGGTTTTGGTTATTTGAATTATTATTCCAGAGGTAAGTATATGGAGTTGTTCCACCTGTGATTGTTGTATTGATAGTCCCGTTGAACTGACCAAAGCACAGTACATTGGTATTAGTTGCTGTAATTTGAAGATCTTGGGGTTGGGTAACAGGATACGACCCAGAAATCTTACAGCCAGCAGCATCAGTTACTAGGACATTGTAAGTCCCCGCAATAACATTATTGATGTCCTCAGTAGTTGCTACATAGGTGCCGGGACCTGTCCAAGCAAATGTATACGGAAAGGTTCCGTCTGCCGGAACTAAATTCACGCTACCATTGCTCAATCCAAAACAACTTACATTTGTTGTTACGTCATCAAGACTCATGACTTGTGGCGATTGTAAAACTACCGTTACCTGATCAAAACAATTATTGCCACCATATACCACACAAGTATAAGAGCCATCGACCAATCCAGTTAAATTCTGAGATGAGCTAGTGAAACCGTTTGGACCACTCCATGTAAATGAAAATGGTGAAATTCCGCCTGTAACCGTTAAATTGATAGTTCCGTTAGCCTGACCCGAACAGGTACTTAAGGTACTTGTATAGGTTGTTGTATGGCATTGTGCAAAAGCAGCAGTTGCCCATACTAATGTAAGGGCAACTAAGCTTATTTGTTTTAAAATTCTAATCATTATCTCAGTACGTTAACATGCCCAGCTAAAGTGCGGGTAACAGATTTATTATCAGTGTAGACGATCTTCCAGTTGTAGAGGCCAAGCTGCACATCGCGCTTGCCTTTGTAACGGCCATCCCATCCCTCGGCTGGCGTGTCCGTTTCAAACACCACTGCTCCCCAACGGTTGAAGATCTGTAAGTTGTAGCTCTTGATGATGTCCGGATTCGAGAACACCGGCAAGAACAAATCATTGAGGTTGTCGCCATCGATCGTGATGGTGTTTGGTATGTATACATTCAACAACTCAATGAGGCTAAAGAC
>JBILTD010000184.1:0-3753 GCA_044371695.1 Crocinitomicaceae bacterium
GCTCTTGCGCAAAGCAAACAGTGCTGCAGGCAAGAGTACGTTTGCTCAAAATGTCAATTTATTACAGAAGTCCAGAATGCTTGTCATTTCGGGGCCAAATGCGGGTGGAAAAAGTATTACACTGAAGACTATTGGCTTGTTGCAACTCATGCTGCAAGCTGGCTTGTTGGTGCCTGTTGCACCTGATAGTCAGATGTGTTTTTTCAAGCAAATTTATTCAGACATTGGAGATAATCAATCTATTGAAAATGAACTGAGTACATACTCTTACCGCTTGCAACGCATGAAGTTCTTTTTGGGCCGAGCAAATGCCCAAACACTTTTGTTACTCGATGAATTTGGTACGGGCTCGGATCCTGAATTAGGAGCGGCCTTAGCAGAAGTGTTTTTTGAGCAAATGTATGCCTTGAAATCTTTTGCAGTGATTACCACGCATTATTCCAATATCAAGCTCAAGGCCGATGAATTGCCGCAGGCATTTAATGGCTGTATGCTTTTCAATGAAAAAGACCTCTCCCCGCTTTATCAGTTCTCGAGTGGGCAACCAGGTAGCTCCTTTACTTTTGAGGTAGCGCAACTCAATGGCATTTCAAAAGAACTGATTAAAGAAGCCAAACTTCGTTTGGATCAGCAAAAAGTGAGGCTCGATAAACTATTGAGTAGTCTACAAAAAGAACGCAACCAGTTGTTGGCTCAAAACAAGCGCCTTGAAGAAGCGGCTAAAGCTGCTGAAAAAGCAGGACAGCAGCACGAACAAGAGATTCAAAAGCTTGTGCACAAGCAAACACAGGTAACACAGGTTCAAGAAAGTAGCCAGCGACAACTCCAAGCGGGCAAGAAAATGCTGGCTTTTATTGAAAAATTCAACGTGAGTTCGCGCAAGAAAGATATCAATACCACTCTTTTTCAAGAACTTACGCAATACCTGCGGCTTGAGAAATCAAAGCAAACCATTAAGAAAAAGGCGCCTCTCCCCGCTCCTACTCAAAAGCCCACCAAGAAAGAGGTGCAGCGCTCTGAAAAGTACGAGCAAGAAAGAATTAAAGTGGGTACTCAGGTGCAATTGATTCAGACCAACCGCATCGGCATTGTGGAAGAAATGAAAGGCAAACAACTGACTGTTATATTTGGACAAGCAAGAATCAAGGTGAGCTTAGAAAAGCTTCGTTTCTTATCTGACTGAAAATTAACATAAGTTACACATGAATCCCCCTTAAATTGCGTAACTTTGCGCTCAATTTTTTAATATATCATCGTAAAATGAGTACTACTGCACTTGGAAACCACATCTTGGTAGAGTTTATGAATTGTGATCCGCACGTTATGAATGACGTAGCGGCGATCGAACGCGACATGGTCGGAGCAGCCCGAAAGGCAGAAGCTACGGTTATCAATTCGACCTTTCACCATTTTTCTCCGTATGGTGTTTCTGGGGTGGTTGTTATTCAAGAAAGCCACCTTGCTATTCATACATGGCCTGAATACGGCTATGCTGCAGTAGATGTCTTTACTTGCGGCGACATGAATGCCTGGATTGCCTTTGATCACTTAAAAGAGTGTTTTGGCGCTAAGTCTTATTCTGCGATCGAAATGAAACGCGGTTCAGTGAACTTACTGACTCGCAATGATTTTGACATCACTACAGCTCGTGAAAAAGCAGCTGAGTGGCGCAACCCTGATTTTTACACACGCAACGTTTGGTTCACAGATAAAGATGAAGACCAAGCGCTTTCTTTGCGTTTTACCGGAGATGTTTTCTTTGATGTGCAATCGCCATTTCAGCGTGTTCGCATCTTAGAATCAACTAAATATGGAAAAATGTTGGCCCTTGACGACATGGTCATGACCACAATCAAAGACGAATTCCATTACCACGAAATGATTTCACATCCAAGTCTTTTCACCTTGCAGAACGCTAAAAATGTGTTAGTGATCGGCGGTGGAGACGGCGGTACCGTTCGCGAAGTATTGCGCCACAGCAATATCGAAAAAGTAACCATGGTTGAAATCGATGGCGAAGTGATCAAAGCGTGTAAAGAGCACCTTCCTGAAATCGCAGCAGCTTTTGACGATCCACGTTTAGAACTCATCGTTGACGACGGTATTGCGTTTGTTAAAAATGCACCAGATGCAGTTTACGACTTACTGATTGTAGACGGTTCTGATCCTGTAGGCCCTGCAGAAGGTTTATTCAGCGTAGATTTCTACCAAAATTGTTACCGCACCCTCAAGGCTGACGGTATCTTGGTAGCTCAGGGTGAATCACCTAAGTTCAACGAAAAAGCATTCTCAGAACTCAACCAAACCCTGCAATCAATTTTTGGTGCCAACAACGCACCAGTTGGTTTATTCTTCGTTCCTACCTACCCTACCGGCATGTGGTCTTTCCAATATGGCCTCAAAGGTTCTGTAGACCCAAGAAAAGTAACCAACACCGACGCCATCAAGTCGTTTGTTGCCGAGAAAGGCCTTCGCTACTACAACGAAGACATCCACTTCTCCACTTTCGCCTTGCCTAATTTTGTAAAGCAATTAATTCAAAAATAACATGCAAATTTCCCACAACAAGGTCGTAACCTTGACCTACAAGCTCTCTGATCACACAACCGGAGAACACATCGAAGAAACAACTCCGGAAAATGCCTTGACCTTCTTGTATGGTGTGGGTGGAATGATTCCTGAATTTGAAGAAAAACTCGCTGGCAAGACTGCTGGTGAACATTTTGATTTTCATATCGCAGCAGCTAATGCTTACGGCGAACAAGATCCACAGCACATCGTGATGCTTCCTGCAAACATCTTCCATAACGAAGACGGACAGTTTGATGCAGCAATGTTTCAAGTAGGAAGTTTAGTACCGATGTCTGATAGCGATGGCAATCAGTTGCGCGGTCGTATTTTAGAAATTACAGAAGAAACAGTTCAGATGGATTTCAATCATCCACTTGCCGGAACTGACCTTCATTTTGCAGGTACCATTCTTGAGGTTCGCGAAGCGGATCCTGAAGAGTTAGCGCATGGTCATGCGCATGGCCCACACGGTCATCAGCACTAAGCTGCAACATTTTACAGACTTCTTTGTTGAATTGCGTATATCGGTGTATTTCGGTATACGCAATTTTATTTTAGACCCATGGCTACAGTATTTGAAACCAGACTCATTGGCAATATCGGCAAAGACGCACACGTAAAAACGATGGAACGCGGCATCGTCGCGATAAACTTCCCAGTTGCCCACAATAAAAATTGGAAGGACAAAAAAACGGGGCAAATGCGCACCAAAACCACTTGGGTCAACTGCACCATCTGGAAACGCGAAGGATCCAACATGCGCATCATTGATTTTCTTACACGCGGAACACTTGTAGAAATTCTAGGTACTCCTTTCGCAAAAACCATTCAAGTCGAAGACGGCACTTCTCGTACAGAAATCCGCCTCAATGTTTCCAAAACAAACATCCTCCGACCTGCTAATCGCGATGATCAAGACGCCACAAACTTTTTTGATCACGAGGAAGATGAAGATCAATACCAAACAAGCATTGATGATTTTTCTGTGGATAGCGATGATTTTGAATAACTTAGATCCAAGATGAAAAAAAAGTGATGAAATTTTTAAATAATTCACTTTTTGAATTCGAAAAATTACATATATTTGCATCCTCGAATTGAGACATTCCTCCTTAGCTCAGTTGGTTAGAGCATCTGACTGTTAATCAGAGGGTCGCTGGTTCAAGTCCAGCAGGGGGAGCA
>JBILTD010000185.1:0-3746 GCA_044371695.1 Crocinitomicaceae bacterium
CGAAATAAAAATGACATCTTGTTTATCAAACCACATGCCTGCAGCAGTTCCACGTCTGTTTTTTAGGATTTTTGCTTTAACCGGCAAGGCCGCTTGTTGCACATTTACCTCGAGCATGGGTTTGTTTCGTCCTGCAAAAAAAGCAACAATTTGAGCTAGCGTAGCCTCATCAATAGCTAATTCAGAATCAAAGTAGGCAGCTAGGGTATGTTTAGTGAGGTCATCTTTGGTTGGGCCTAAACCGCCCGTTATGATCACGCAATTGGTGTCTGGGAATACAGCGTCTAGTGCTGCAGTAATTTGACTTGGGTCATCGGCAATAGAGAGGGCTCTTGTAATTTGGTAACCACGAAGACTGAATTCTTGACCAAGCCATGAAGCGTTGGTATTGACCGTTTGGCCGATCAAAAGTTCATCGCCTATAGCAATGATTTCAACTTTCATATTTTACAAATTTTGCAATCGATTCTATATGACCTGTGTGTGGAAATTGATCGGCAAGTGCATATTTCTCGAGTTGATAACCTGCCATGGCCAGCGTATTTGCATCACGAGCCTGTGTAGCCGGATTACAGCTGATGTAAACAATGCTTTGAGCACCTAACGCTAAAACTTTTTGGAGTGTCTTAGGAGCTATCCCTGCTCTTGGTGGATCAAGCATGATACGCTTGATTTTTCCTTGAAATTCAGGGTATTCCTTTAAAAATTTCCCGACATCGGCTGCATAAAATTCTACGCTACTAATTTGATTTTTGAGCGCGTTTTCTTTGGCATCAGAAATAGCTTTTTCTACGATGTCGACGCCAATGATACGGACATTTGGATTGCGCTTGGCCATAAGTTGCGCAATGGTACCTGTTCCGCAAAATAAATCCATGGCGATATCTCCGTCTTCAAATGGTTCTTCAAAAAGGAAGTCAAGGGCCTTGGCGTATAGCAATTCGGCACAAGCTGGGTTGGTTTGAAAAAAACTCTCCATCGAAATTTGAAAGCGCAGGCCGGAAAGCTCTTCTTCAATGACCGGGCTACCATAAAGCAGGGTAGAAGAGCCATTTTCGATTTTGGCACGATCAGCTACGTTGTCGTTAATGGTGTGCCAAAGCCCAGCAATTCGTCCAGGATGAAGGTTGAGAAGAAAGTCTGTGAAAGCTTTGAGGTCAAAATTTTCAATGCCTTCTGAGGAGGTGACAAGATTAATGAGCAATTCGTTCTTTAAGAAGGATTTTCTGACAACAATGTGTCTGAAGAAACCTTTCTTTTGAGGCGGATGCCAAGCGGGTAAACCTGTTTTGAAAAGAAATAAACGCAAATCTTTGAGTTTACTTTCCCATGCTTCGTCAAAAAGTCCACTTGGCTTGTTGAGACTTTCTACTTTCCACCAAGTTCCTCGTCTTTTAAAACCAAGCGCAAAAGCGTCATCGAGCTCTTGGTTGGTATCGAGGTCGTGCTCGATACAAGAGAAGCTGTATTCCATCTTGTTGCGATAATGGTAATGCGCAGGTGAGGAAATAAAGACATCAAATTTCTCTGGGCTGTCTCGGAGTCCGCTGAGGCGCGCAAAAGTTTCTAGCGTGCTTTCTTGCTTATATTTTTCTTGGATGGCAACTGGCACGTGAATATACGGGCCGCCCGAAATTTCTTGAAATAGCTGGCTTTGTTCATCCGCAGAACGTTCAATTACCTCTAGTAATTTTGCCTCTGCAAAGTTCTTGCGTTTGGTTTCAATCTTGGCTAAGACAGTTTGCCCCGGAAAGGTATTGTCTACGAAGATGGTAAAATGTTGTTCATTTTCTTGCAGTCTTGCAATGCCTCTTCCACCAAATGCGTAGGCAGTGATGAGAAGGGTGAGTTCTTGTCCACGATGAATCATATCATGCCGCGAATAACGCCGTTTTCTGAATTTTGAATAAAATCTGTGATTTCTGTGAGTAGGGCTGATGAGGAGGAACCCTCAAGCGCTTTCATGCCCTTGGAAATATTGCTATTTTGGACATACAAGACGCGGTAAATATCTTCAATTTCACGGACTTGCTCTTCGGAAAAACCGCGTCTGCGCAGCCCCACTGAATTGACTCCGGCAAAGGCTAAAGGCTCACGTGCAGCTTTTACATAAGGTGGAACATCTTTTCTGATGAGGGAAGCACCGCCAATGAAAGCATGTTTGCCAATATGCACAAACTGCTGCGCAGCTGCTTTTCCTTCGAGTATGGCCCAGTCGTCAATGACAACATGACCTGACAAACCAGTGTAGCTCGCTAGAATAACGTTGTTGCCAATTTGACAATCGTGTGCTACATGCACGTAGGTCATGAGTAGGCAGTTGTCACCGATGCTGGTTTTAAGTTTGTCGTTGGTACCACGGTGAATGGTCACGCATTCGCGAATTTTGGTGTGGTTTCCAATTTCAACGGTCGTATATTCATTGCTGAATTTGAGATCTTGTGGGATAACACCAACAGACGCTCCGGGGAAAACATCGCAATCTTCGCCAATTCTTGTACCGGGATAAACGACTGCGTTAGAGTGGATATGACAACCATTGCCGATGATGACATCCTCATGAATAACAGCAAATGGATCAATGCGCACATTTTGGCCAATTTGCGCGTCTTTTGAAATGGAGGCTAGGTTGGAAATCATTCGGCTTTATCTTTAATGATTTGTGCCAACATACTCGCTTCAGAAACAACCTTGCCGTTGACATAAGCGGTTCCGCTCATTTCAACCAAACCGCGACGGATAGGAGAGGTGAGCACTAATTCAAATACAACGGTATCGCCAGGTACAACTTTTTGTTTGAAGCGAACGTTGTCTATTTTCATGAAGTAGGTGGAGTACAAATGTGGGTCTTCAACTTGAGAAAGTGCGTAGATACCTCCAACTTGAGCCATGGCTTCAATTTGCAATACACCTGGGAAAACAGGGTTACCAGGGAAGTGCCCGGTAAAGATAGGCTCATTCATGGTGATGTTCTTGATACCTACAATTGATTCAGGATGGATTTCAAGAATTTTGTCTACCATCAAGAAAGGGTAACGATGCGGAAGCATGCGTTCGATGTCTTGAGTGGTATAAAGTGGTTCCTTCTCGAGGTCGAAAAACCTCCCTTTTTGTTGTTGTTTCTTGATTTGTTCTTTGAGTACTTTGGCAAAACGAACGTTGCCAGAGTGCCCTGGACGCGCAGCAAGGATGTGTGCTTTGATGGGTTTGCCAACCAAAGCGAGGTCACCGATGATATCGAGTAGTTTATGACGAGCCGGCTCGTTTTCGCATTGTAATTTGCTGCTGTTCAAGACACCAATGCCGTCAAGATTGACTTGTAATTTTTCTTTGCCAAGAATTTCGGCAAGTTCGTCGAGTTCAGCTTGATGTACATCGGCGCGATCGACAAGAACAATAGCGTTATCGAGGTCTCCGCCTTTGATGAGGTTGTTTTTTGCTAAAATTTCGAGTTCACGTAGGAAGACAAAAGTTCTGCAGTGCGCAATTTCTTTATTGAATTCTCCGATGTGGTACATGCTGGCATGCTGTGTGCCAAGCACTGGTGATTTGTAGTCTACCATGACCGTAACGCGGTAATTGGTATCTGGGATGGCTAAAAACTCAATACCTTTTTCGGTATCTTCCCAAGGAATATTTTCAGTAAGTTCAAAGTATTCGCGCACGGCGTCTTGTTCTTCGTAGCCGGTAGCTTCAATGGCCTTCACAAATGGCAGTGCACTGCCGTCCATGATTGGAATTTCAGG
>JBILTD010000186.1:0-3730 GCA_044371695.1 Crocinitomicaceae bacterium
CATGCGCACCACGACATCTGCTTGTTGGCCCCAACGCCAATGAAGTTTAGCAAGATTGTTTACAATTTGATTGAAGCCCACACTCACGAAATCTGCAAACTGCATTTCAACCATGGCTTTCATGCCTGCAATAGACAAACCTAAACCTGCGCCAATAATGGCAGATTCACAAAGTGGCGTATTTCTGACGCGATTTTTGCCAAAACGTTCCACAAATCCTTCTGTTACTTTAAAAGCACCACCATATTCAGCGATATCTTGCCCCATTAAAATGAGCTCCGGATGTTTTTCCATGGCTAAAGATAGACCATCTTGAATGGCATCGATGAATCGTTTTTCTGAGCTGGCACCAGCAGCAGCAACAGGGCTAAACGTGTGAGGTGCATAAACGTCTGAGAGTTCTTGCGCTAAATTTGGAACAATTTTAGGTTCAGTATTTGCTTGATCAAAGGCAGTTTGAATTTGTTGTTTGAAATCTGTTTTGACCTCATTTACAAATGCTTCCGACACAATACCTTCAGTGAGTAAATAGTTTTCATAGGCAACTACAGGGTCTCTGGATTCCCAGGACTCTTGTAGACCTTCTGGATAATATTTGGTACCTGAAGCTTCTTCATGGCCGCGCATGCGAAAGGTCATGAGTTCAAGTAAAAATGGCCTTGGACTTTGAGCCATTTCAGCTTTGATATGACGCACCGTTCGAATTACTTCAAGAATGTTGTTGCCATCCACTTGAATGGCTTCCATACCATATCCGATACCCTTGTCTATGAATTGCTTGCAACGGAATTGTTCTATTGAAGGTGTGCTGAGCCCCCAACAATTGTTCTCTATTGCAAAAATGACAGGTAAATCCCAAACAGCTGCGACGTTTAAAGCTTCGTGGAAATCTCCTTCTGAGGCACCGCCATCTCCTGAGTAAACAAGTGTGGCATTTTGTGTCCCTCGAATTTTATTGGCCAGTGCAATGCCATCTGCAATTCCAAGCTGTGGACCAAGGTGAGAGATCATACCCACCAATTTGTGGTCTTGGGTTCCGAAATGAAAACTGCGGTCACGACCTTTGGTGTAACCACTCATTTTTCCTTGAAATTGGGCAAATAAACGATTTAAGGGGATGTCTCTGGTGGTGAATACACCAAGATTGCGGTGCATCGGCAAAATGTACTCTTCGGATGACATCGCATAGGAGGTCCCTACTGATACGGCCTCTTGACCCCATCCAGAGAACCATTTACTGATTTTCCCTTGACGCAATAAAATGAGCATTTTTTCTTCAATAAGCCGGGGTAAGACGAGCTTCTTGTAAATGCTAATGAGTTCTTCTTTTTCAAATCCTTTTTGATCAAAGGATATGCTGTTGTTGATTGACATGTACTGATTAAACTTTTAATCCTTTAACGACGCGCTCTTTGCGTTTGGTTTTTTCTAATTTTTTGCGAATCACTTCTAAGTGCGCTTGTCTGGGCATCCCTCTTGTGAGATCTACTTTGTATACATTTCCGCCATAGTTAATTTTTGCACCACCATTGGCCGTCCAGTCTGCATCCAAATAATAGCGTCTGATACTAGCACCTTCGTTTTTTGTTGCAAAAGATAAAAAACGCTGATCTCCGGTTTCAAAACGCACCAAGATTTGTCCGGCATCGCCAAAACCTTCAAAAATACATTTGGTACCAGCCGGAATAATGACTGACTCGGACTGACTATTTGAACTGGCTACCAAAGCACCGTTTTGAGTAGTGAGCTCGCTTGATTGCACATTGACCTGATTTAGAATAATGGTATGTGAAATATAAAACTGTACCTGACGCAATTTTTCTTCGGTATCTAGATTGAATTCATCGCGCACAGCTGTTGTATACTGTACTTTTGTACCACAAGAAAAACTGATAAAAGCCAAGACGGCAAACAATACAAATTGCTTCATAGTTTGTTAAATTTGTTCAAAATTAATTAAAAGATGCGTGCGCTGACCAAACCCCTGTTGTATATTCTCGTTTCTTTTTTGTCTTTAACAACCGCCTGCCAAGACCAACCGGCTGATGCTGTTACAAATTTGGAACAAATCAGACCGAAGTCTAGCCAAAAAGATCAGAAAATAAGCACAAATGCTGAGTTGGACACACTCGCCTCTTTTCTCAAAAGCTATGCCAATGATTCTTGCCAACTAAAAATGGCTAGTGTCATCATAGATAGTTCGCAACAAAAACACTTCCTCAATCGCTTTTCAAAAAATCATTTTCATGTACTTTGTACAGATTCTTTGGCGCAAACTTTCGGGCATCAAGAATGGGCATTCAAAGATTCAAATCAAGCCAACGAAGCATTTTTTAATTGGTTAGATCAGCTCAATAGTCAGCAGCCCTTCAAAATTGGTTCAAGTGAAAAGGTATTCAAGCAGTATACCTTGATCGTACTTGCAGATCATCAAATCACAGCTGTTCAATCCACAAAAAAAATCAACTACAAAAATTGGCTCAAATACCTGAGTGGACGTCACCAGCAAGCAAACTTTAAATATGTGATTTTTGGTCAGCCTCGGAAAAATACCAAATGGTATCTTTATAAAAACGCACAAATTGTCAACTTATGAAATTAATCAACCGTGGTTTTCTTCTGGCTAAACCTAAAAATGCCTTTATCGAGTGGGCAACTCAAATTGACCCCGAACTTATGATGGATGAAAATTCAGAAGGCAGTCTTTATTTAATTGAAGAAGAATTCTGGGACGACGACCTCATCATCGAAAAGTACGCCAAAAAAATCTGGACTCAAGAATGCAGTAACATCGAGGCAGACTCTAAAAATTGGCCTGTACTCAGCGAAACACAAACATTTACACTTTTCTTTCACCTCGAATTGGGCTGCACCGTCATTGATTTACTCAAAGAACCGCTTGAACAAGAATCCCTTTAGTTATTTTTAAGGATAAGAAGATGATGATGGAGATGGAGAAGAAGAAGAAGAAGAAGAAGGAGAAGAATAGGATGATGATGAACGAAATCAAGAAAAATAAATTAGAAAACTTTTTTCTTTACAATCCTTAAACCTTTTCTATCAGATTTGAATTCAAATAATTAGGATCGAGCGTCACTTCCTTCCCTACCCAATCTGGCAATTCAATGTGCTGATCTTCAGTGTCTAATTCGAGTTCAGCAACCACCAAACCCTCCAATGCACCATGGAATACATCGAGCTCCCAAGTAGCTGCTTTGTACTGAATGTAATAACGCGTTTTATCTAAGCATTTTAAATTAGCTTCAGCGATCATGATTTCTGCCTCCTCAACAGGAATTTCGTATTCAAATTCACTGCGCGTAATTCCGACACCGAGTTTGACTGTAAAAAAAGCCATGGTATCTGTAATGCGAATGCGCACCGAACGGTCAGCTTCCCGAAGTAAATATGCTTGCTTGAGCACTCTTTGCCCTATTATATTTGCTGATTTCCAGTGGTCATTTTCCACAAGGAACTTTCGTTCGATTTCTTTCAAGTTTGCTTAATTTGTGCTATTTTTACGACTCGTGCAACTTCGTTATGTATGTTCACGTCTAGCACAAATCTAAACTAATTCTATGAAAATGCGTCTTACGTTCATCGGTCTCCTCCTTTTTTCAGCAACGAGTTTTGCTCAAAAATCTGTTTCTAAATCCGGAATCGAAATCCAAACAAAGCCATTACACTGCAATGTACCTGCTGAAGGATACGAGGCAGACCTCATTCAACT
>JBILTD010000040.1:0-11518 GCA_044371695.1 Crocinitomicaceae bacterium
TTGAAATATTCATCGTTACCCCAATTACTCAGTGGTGAGGTATGGATGTAAGGAAGATTCGTATAGGCCTGAACCTGTTCAGGTAATAAGTCTAGAAATACTGCTTGATACGCATTTTCTATTGTTTTTTGCGCGTCATCATTGAGGTGATACTGCAACTGAAAGCCCCAATTTTTCCAGGCTACATCCACTTCATTATTGCCATTGAAATATACAACCGATGCATGACTTGCCAAGCGCGGAATGTGTTGTTTGATTTCCTGACTCACTTGACTCACAAAGGCAGAATCTGCCGGATACATGGCACATGCAAACATGAAGTCATGCCAAACCATAATACCAGCACGATCACAAGCATTTAAAAAGGACTCGGGCGCATACATGCCTCCTCCCCAAATCCTGACAATATTGAAATTGGCAGCTTGCATTTGAGGTACAAGTGCAGCAAAAGCTGCATCGAGCTCTGGACCGCTGAAAATTCCGGGTGGAATCACATTGGCTCCTTTTGCAAAAATTGGTCGCCCATTGATTTCAAAGGTAAATGAAGTACCCCATTCGTCTTTTTGTTGCAAAACCTTGGCTTGACGGATGCCAAATTCAAACGGATGCGCTAAAACCAACTCGTTGGCCTCATTAAAAATAAGCAGTGTGTCCTGGTACAAATGCGCAGCTCCCTGCCCCACCGGCCACCACAATTTTGGCTGATCAATGAAAACAACTTGATTCAATTGTTCGTTGGCCTGAAATTGAAATGTTTTAAAATATTGACTCTGAGCTTTAAAAACGCCCTTACTCAATGCTGAATTCAACTCAAACTTCAATTGCAACTGTGCACTTGAATCTGTTAATGCTAGCGTATTGACAAGCAAATAATCAATTGTTGTCTTCGCTTTAACGTTAATTGAAATCGGATAAGCAAAACCTATAGTATTGATTCTGGGTGCCCAATCCCAGCCAAAATGATATTGAGGCTTGCGCGTGTATGGTGCTACTTTTTCCTTACCGACATCATTAGGCGCTGGGTAAGTAAAACCGTGCCGCTTTTCGGCGTCATGATGGTGACAAACCGGAGCTTCGATAAGAATTTCTAGTTTGTTATACCCACAAAGTAAATCGGCAACCTTGATTGGAATTTGATAATGGACAAAAAAATTGTCTGTGGTAGCCAATAATTTACCATTCAAATAAATTTGGGCGTAGGTATCTAAATTTGGTATGTCTAGGTTTAATTCTTGGGCATGATAGAAGGTTTCATTCAGAAAAAATTGCGCCTTAAAGTGCCACTGCTCTTCTTCCACCCATTGGAATAAGGCTTCGTTTTCACCATAAAAAGGATCTGGCAATTCTTTGGTTTTGATCAAAAACTCTTGAACAGACCCACGAACTCCGAAGGGAAACCATTCCTTTTTGAGCGGATGAAAAATCTCCCAATCGAGCACCGTTTGAGCGTTGGAGGACATTCCAAAAAATAATAAAAAAGAAAAAAGAAGTAAGTACTTCATGCTACCAGTTGCGGTCAAACTTGGTGTCTATAAGTTTGGTCTCAGTGTTGGTGCGTAAGGCAAAATTGAAGCCCGCATAAATGGCATAGCCACCGTAATTGCCGTTTTTATCAATGGCAATAAAACCACATTGTAAACCAGTGAGGTCTTTGTTTTTGCGAATGATGCGCATGCAAACTTCTTTGCAAGCCGCTTCTGGACTAAGGCCTTGACGCATGAGCTCAACCACTGAATGGCTACCCGCTACCCTAACAATGGCTTCTCCTAAACCTGTTGCCGTTGCGGCGCCGACTTCTTCATCTACAAACAAGCCCGCACCAATAATTGGCGAATCCCCGACTCTGCCATGCATTTTATAGGCCCAACCACTGGTTGTACAGGCGCCCGCGAGCTGACCCTTTGCATCCATGGCAATCATGCCAATGGTGTCGTGGTTTTCGTGATTGATTTCAGGTTTTTTGAAAAGGTCTTTGTTTTCTTCGCGCCACTTTTCATAATCTTTTTGAACTTCTGGAATGGGCATTTGTGCCGTTTCAAAACCAAGCTCTAGCGCATATTTTTTGGCGCCGGCACCCACAAGCATGACGTGTTGTGTGCGTTCCATGACAGCCCGCGCTACATTAATTGGGTGGGCAATTCCTTCCAAAAATGCAACGGAACCACATCTAGAATCACCTGACATAATACAAGCATCTAGCGTTACATGCCCATCGCGATCTGGTCTTCCACCGACACCAACACTGCGGTTCGTTAAATCGGCTTCTGTGACCATCACACCTTTTTCAACTGCGTCTAGTGCAGATCCTCCTTCAGACAAAACTTTCCAGGCTCCTTCATTGGCTGCTAGGCCGTGTTCCCAAGTTGAAAGTACAATTGGGCCCTTCGCTTTTCCTGAAAAGGAGTATGAAAGTGTTTGACTCGCTTTTGGTCGGTCAAATACGCTGAGTGCACTGAGCACGGCTCCGATGCGGATAAACTGTCTTCTTTTCATATTTAGCGGTTTTTAAGCTCGGCTGCCAACCAACGTTGAAATGCGGAAGCGTTTTGAATGTGTTCAGCGCCAGAAGCTGTAAAATTGTGTGTTCCAGAATAATCTGGCTTGGCGCACATAAAGATATAATTGTGTTTGGTCGCGTTTAAAACCGCATCGACCACACCAACCGGTGGCAAATAAATTGGCCCAGGAGGAAGACCTTGGATTTTATAAGTATTGTACGGGCAATCAACATCTCTGTGAACAGCTAATAAACGCTGTACACCTTTGAGTTGGTCTCCCCAACAGAACTTAAAGGTTGGGTCTGATTGCAGCTTAATACCTTGCTTGATTCTGTTTAGATAAAGACCAGCAATAATTGGCCATTCTTGTGCATTTTTAGATTGTTCAGAATAGACAATACTTGCCAGTGTAACCGCTTCGCTTGGTGTCGTCAAGCCAACATTCTTTAGTTTGTCCATGCGCTCAGGTGTCCAGAAGTTCTTGAACTCTTTGGCCATTTGCTCTATGAAGGCCTGCGGTTTCTGATCCCAATACATTTCATAGGTATTTGGAATAAAAAGAGCTGGAACTTGCTCATAAGTAAAACCTAAGCGGTTCAATTCATTGGCATCTTGAAAAGCAGCCATAAAAGCAGCGCTATCTGACTCGAGTTGCTGTTGTAATTTACCAGCGAGATCATTTAGCGAGCGGCAATTTTCGAAACTAACTTTAACTGTTTGCTCTGCATTCCCATTATGGTTGCTATTCATTTTAAACCCGTTCCAGATGTGTCTTAAGGCTGTTCCTGGTTCAATGATGTACTTTCCTGGCGCAATATTACGCGCATTCATTTCTTTGTTTTCACCTACGAGTTCAAAAGCAGCGATATCATTAAGCACCCCTTTTTCTTTTAGTAAAGTTGCAATTGCCTCAATATTGAGTGCCTCCACTTTTGAAGGAATGAAAATAGTAACTGAGCTGGTATTCGTTGATTTTTGGAAGGCCGCATAGTAATAACGAAGCTTCGGAAAAAGCAAGGCAAAAAGACCGATGGCAACAACGCCTGTAATTAAAATTAATTTTTGTTTTCTAGACATAATTGATAAGTAAGTTCATCAAAATATTGGTTTTTGAAACGCAACCAATTGGTGCGCGTACCCGCATGCAAAAAGCCTGCTTTTTCAAAAAGCGCCACACTCGCTTGGTTATCGCCATGAATTTGGCAATATAGGTTACGGAGTTCTAAAATTTCTGTGCAATATTGAATAAGAAGGGAAAGTGCTTCAGAGGCGATGCCTTTTCCTTTATCTTGTTCTTCGGCAATTAAAATACCTACGGCTGCATAACCGTGCTTGAAATTGACATCGTAAAGGTCAATCACGCCCACGGCACGTTGGTCTTGTTGGGTCATGATGACCAAACGCAATTGCCCAGATTTACGTAAATCAGATTGCTGCTCAATGAGCTGAATGATGTCAAACATGGAAAAAGGCACCTCGGTATTGGAGACTTTCCAGTTTTTTGGATTGTTTTCCCAAAGAAAAACTTGGCCTGCGTCGTCTTTTTCAACGGCCCTTAAATAGATTTGCTTACCTACGAAGCTCATATGTACCGTTAAAAATAAATTGTGCGGGGCCTGTCAGGAAAACATCAGTAAAGGATCCGTCAGGTTGGGCTTGCCATTGAACCTGAAGTTGGCCACCCTTTGTTAGCACTTTAACACTTCCGGCTAAAATATTTTTCAACTGCGCATAAACCAACGCAGCAGCAGTTACGCCCGTTCCACAAGAAAGTGTCTCGGACTCAACCCCTCGCTCATAGGTAGCTACGCGAAGACCGTCGTCGAGCAAAGACATTAAATTCACATTAATGCCCTGCTCTTTATAAGTGTCATTATAACGTATCTGTTTACCTAATTGCTCGACATGGGCACTTGAATGGTCGTTATCCAAGCAAATATAATGTGGAGAACCTGTGTTTAATTCGAAGTCTTGACCGTGCATCTGAATAGGGCTTACATCGGACATCTTGAGTTTGACTTCGTCCTGACAAATGGCGGCTTCATGCAGACCATCAATGGCCAAAAAAGAAGTGTTTGCCGATTTTAATTTCCCTAATGCTGCGGCAAAAGCAACCGCACAGCGAGCACCATTCCCACAGAATGACTGTGTGCCATCTGCATTGTAATAAATCACTTCAAAATCAGAACTAGGATGCTGGGCTAATAAGATGAGGCCGTCAGCACCGATGCCAAACTTGCGATCACAAGCCAATTGAATGTCAGGAATTGACAAATTGTCATATTGACCACTGAAGTTATCTAGCATGATAAAATCGTTTCCGGTACCCTGATATTTGCTAAAGCTTAGTTTCATTGAGGAAGAACAAAAATATTCAATTAATCCTTATAAATTCTTAACAAAATTTAACATTTTCTGTGCAATTTTTGGAACACTCTTTGCGTTTAGCTCAAACAAATTTAAAAACTGACAACATGACAATACTCAACACCTTAAAACTATTCGGAATGGGTATCCTAGGCGGAACCCTCCCACTCGCTACTTATGTCATTATCCAACACAATGCATCTAACCTCTCTGATCAAGTCATAGACGGCAACAGAAACGCCATCCATCAAGTAGATTACAACGGTGTGCCTTCTGGCCTTGACTTCACCTCAGCTGCAGAAAACACCGTGCATTCAGTGGTACACATCACCACAAAGGTCGTGCAAACAACATTTCAACGCGACCCTTTTCAAGAGTTCTTTTATGGGCCAGGTGCTGGTGGCCGTGAGTTCAAACAGTATGGCGCTGGTGCTGGCTCGGGCGTCATCGTTTCTTCTCAAGGATATATCGTCACTAATAACCACGTTATAGAAAATGCCAGCGAAATTCAAGTAGTCCTCAATGACAACTCAAAATACGACGCCAAAGTCATTGGCGCTGACCCCTCCACCGATATCGCTGTGTTGAAAATCGAAGGTGAAAATTTCCCAGCCATTCCGATCGGGAATTCAGACGAACTTAAAATCGGAGAATGGGTATTGGCAGTTGGCAACCCTTTCAACCTAACCTCTACAGTAACTGCTGGAATCGTTTCTGCAAAAGCAAGAAATATCAATTTACTTTCGGAAAGAAATACCCAAGACGTAGTTCCTATCGAGTCGTTTATTCAAACAGACGCCGCTGTCAACCCAGGAAACAGTGGAGGCGCATTAGTTAATACGCGTGGCGAACTTATTGGTATCAATACAGCCATAGCTTCACAAACCGGATCATATGCGGGCTACTCATTTGCGGTCCCGATTAACTTAGTTGACAAAGTCATGCGTGACCTCATCGATTTTGGTATCGTCCAACGCGGCTTTTTAGGGGTACAAATTGCCGATATCACCCAAGATATCAAAGAGAAAAATAAACTTCCAGACCTCAAAGGAGTCTATTTAGCAAAAGTGACAGAAGGTGGCTCAGCAGAAAAAGCAGGCCTTAAAGATGGTGATGTCATTTTAAAAATTGGCAGCAAGGAAGTCAATTCTGTTGCTTCACTCCAGGAAGAAATAGGCAAAAGACGACCTGGAGATAAGGTGAGTTTAACAGTGCGCCAAAAAGATGGAGACATCATTTCAAAAGAACTTGTTTTGCGCAACAAAGATGGCGAAACCGAGCTCATGAGTAAAGAAGAAATTAGTAAAAACTACGCTCTTGGGGCAACCTTTATTGAACTCACCGACAAAGAAAGAAAGGAATTGAATATTTCTTATGGTGTCAAGATCAAAAGCATCACAACCGGCAAGCTGAAATCCATTGGCTTACAAGAGGGCATCATCATCACAAAAGTCAATAACGAACCAATTGAAACTGTTGCAGAACTCACAGAAAAATTGAGCGGCGTCAATCGTGGAATCTTGCTAGAAATCATGGATGAAACCGGTAAACGCGACTACCGAGGCTTTGGTTTATAAAGACCAAAGCCTCTTTTTAGGCATCGTTGAAAAAGTTAAGAACTCGTTAATAACTCCATGAAAAAAGCGAGTTTGAGATTTTTTTAAACCTTTTTTTCGGTGTTACTTTGCCTAACAAGCAGAAGTCAACTTTACTTAGCAAAACACAGATAAGATAAGCGCATGAGACAGCTAAAAATTACCAAATCCATTACGAACAGAGAAAGTCAATCTCTGGACAAATACTTACAAGATATCGGTCGTGAAGAACTCATCACAGCTGAAGAAGAAGTAGAATTAGCTCGCCGCATCAAAGCCGGTGATCAAAAAGCACTAGAAAAATTAACACGCGCCAATTTGCGTTTTGTGGTTTCTGTAGCCAAGCAATACCAAAATCAAGGCCTTACCCTTCCTGACCTCATCAACGAAGGAAACCTTGGTCTAATTAAAGCTGCTCAGAAATTTGACGAAACCCGTGGTTTTAAGTTCATCTCATACGCCGTTTGGTGGATCCGTCAATCCATCTTACAAGCATTAGCTGAACAAGCACGTATTGTACGTCTTCCTTTGAACCAAGTTGGTTCTTTGAACAAAATCAACAAAGCATTTTCTCGCCTTGAGCAAGAATTTGAGCGTCCACCAAGTGCAGAAGAATTAGCTGAAGCACTCGAGGTTCCTGAAGATAAAATCAAAGAGAGTTTAAATGTGTCTGGTCGTCACGTTTCTATGGATGCGCCACTCACAACCAACGACGACGGTGGTACACTCATGGATGTCATGGCCAACCAAGATTCACCGCGTACAGACCACTCTTTAATGGCTGAGTCATTGCAAAAAGAAATTGAAAGATCTCTTAGCACACTCACCGACAAAGAACGCGAAATCATTCGCCTTTTCTTTGGAATTGGCATGAATCATGGCCTTACGCTTGAAGAAATCGGAGCCAAATTCAACCTCACTCGTGAGCGTGTTCGCCAGATCAAAGAGAAAGCCATCCGTAGGTTGCGACACACCTCTCGAAACAAATTGCTGAAGTCATACTTGGGCTAATATTCTGAAGGCTACCTACATGTGAGGTAGCCTTTTTTATTGCCCTACCCTTTTTATTATCAATCATCAATCAACAACAACATGGAAACCAAAGACGGTTATGAAAAAGAGCTCAATTTGCATATTGAGCGAGAAAGAGCAGCTGTTAAATTGCAAAGCAAAGTCGGTGAATTGCTTTATGACAAAGGTATCGAGCTTGTACTTTTCCGCAATCATTTAACAGACACCACCATTTCTGAAATCCTGAATTTGCACGAATATGCAAAAAAGGTAGTCAATAAACCTATCGACGTTTTTACCACGGCCGCATTGGCGGAAACCCTCATGACACTGGATATTCCGGCATCAAAACTCGATATCGGTTTATTAGCGAGCGAATGGTTAGCTGGCCATACAGAACAAAGTGGTATGGCGCGTTTTCTTATGGAAAAATTAGGCGGTATGCAGAGTCCGCAAGCTATTGAACCACGAGATGTCGTGCTTTACGGTTTTGGACGTATTGGGCGTTTGGCAGCACGTGAATTGATCAAGCAAGCTGGTAAAGGTCAACAATTGCGTTTGCGCGCCATCGTTACACGCGGTGCTTCAGATGCAGACATCATTAAACGAGCATCCCTTTTACGCAATGACTCTGTGCACGGTGCATTCAAAGGATCTGTCCTTGAAGACCTCGAAAACAAAAGCCTCATCATTAACGGGCAAATCGTCCACATGATTGATGCTGCCAACCCTGAAGACATCGATTACACAGCTTACGGCATCAATAATGCCCTGATCATTGACAACACCGGTGTTTTCACGAATCGCGAAGCACTTTCTAGACACCTTCAAGCCAAAGGAGTTGGCAAAGTATTGCTGACTGCACCAGGTAAAGAAATTCCGAATGTGGTTTATGGCATCAACCAAGGATCACTTGATGTTGAGAATGAAAAAATATTTTCAGCAGCTTCTTGTACCACCAACGCCATCTCTCCCATTTTAAAGGTTGTAAACGATCATTTTGGCGTGGTCAAAGGACACATTGAAACTGTTCATGCCTACACCAATGACCAAAACCTTTTGGATAACATGCACAAGAAGCCACGTCGTGGCCGTTCAGCTGCCGTAAACATGGTCATCACTTCAACAGGTGCAGGTTCAGCGGTTACTAAAGTAATACCTGAACTCAAAGACAAACTAACGGCTAATGCGGTGCGTGTACCAACACCAAATGGTTCTTTGGCGATTTTGAGTTTGGAATTGAACAAGACCACCAACCTTGAACAAATCAATGCTGCTATCAAAGATGCAGCGCTTCATGGAGAACTTGTTAATCAAATTTTCTACTCTTTTGATCCTGAGCTGGTTTCTTCAGATATCATCGGAAATACTTGTTGTTCTGTATTCGATTCAAATGCAAGTATTGTCTCTAATGACGGAAAAAATGTAGTTTTGTATGCATGGTACGACAACGAGTTTGGATACACCAAACAAGTGATTCGTCTGGCCAAGTACATTACGCAAGTTAGAAGAGCGATATACTATTAATGAAAAAAAAGATCACCATTGCGATTGACGGTTATGCGGCCTGCGGTAAAAGTACCCTTGCCAAAGACCTCGCAAAAGCTTTGGGTTACACTTTCATAGACACCGGCGCGATGTATCGCGCCGTTGCTTTTTATTGCTTGGAGCAAAATCTCATTACTGAAACTGGTATTTTCAATACCGAACAGATTACAGCTGCTTTGCCGCAAATAGCCATAGAGTTAAGTTCAGATCAAAAAGTTTGGTTGAACGAAACTGATGTGACCGAAGAGATTCGCACACCAAAAGTGGCTGGCATTGTATCTAAAATTGCCTCCATTAAATCGGTAAGGATTAAACTCGTCGAGCAACAACAAGCAATGGGTAATAAAGGCGGCATTGTGATGGACGGCCGAGATATTGCCTCAGTGGTATTCCCAAATGCAGAGCTTAAGCTATTTGTATGGGCTTCCGACGAAGTCAGGACCCAAAGGCGCATGGCTGAACTTCGGGCAAAAGGTGAAAACATAAATGAAGCCGAAGTTTTGGCTAATTTAAAATCAAGAGACTTACAAGATAGCACGCGTGAGGAAAGCCCTTTGATACAAGTGCCTGAGGCAATTATACTAGATACTTCGGTACATACACGCAAATCTCAGTTAAAATGGGCTCTAGCAATTGCCAATCAGCTCATTGAAGAAAAAATATAATTTATATTGAATCTGAAGAATTCAATATAAAATTTCTTATTGATACCCAATCAAGGCAAATACAGAAAACGAAGATAGCCAGTGGTCAATGTCATAGTTGCCTTTACCAATGCTCTCTTGTGCGTAATCCCACATGTCATTCATGCTTTTTACCCAAAGCGCTTTTGTATTTTCATCTAGACTTCCGGCTGGTAAGCTCACGAGCATTCCGTTCAAACACCAAATTCGATTGAGGTGGTAACCATCCCAATGTGATTCATAGCCATCGTGTTTATCTGTTTTCTTAATTTGTAAATCTTTGGCGACACTACTGGCATCGAGCAAGCCAGGTGCAAAATTTTTGAGCCATTTTACATATGCTTCTGGTTCATAAACTTTACGCATAAGGTCTGTGACTAATAATGATGCTGACATAAAATCATACTCAAAGGGCTCAGCGCGCAAAGGTGCTTTGGTCATGCTACCAAAATATTTCTTACTTGCTTTCAATACAACCTTTAACAAGTCAGTATTACCGAAAGAACGCGCATAATCAATTGAAAAAGATAAGTTCAATGCAGGTGCGTCGTGACTACCTGATAAATTGACTTCTTTAATATCTTTCCACACAACTTGTGAAACTGCAGCGCAAAGCTTGTGCAGCGGTGCTAAGTTTTGTAACCAGCGCTGAGCATCTGGGTCATTCCAGGTATTTAGTTCTGTTGCAACTTTTAACAACCATCCTTGACCATATGGAAATTCAAAAACATACTGCTCTTTGTTATTTTGAAAATACAAAAACTCGCGTTGAATATTTTCCTCAGTAAAACTCTCGTTTAATTTTTCACGAATGGCAGCAGCTTCCGGTATCTGTGGATACGTTTTGAGCAATTTTACAAGCGCCCAGTGGTTGTGTACGGCACTGTGCCAATCATAGCAACCGTAAAATGCAGGCCACAAATCTTGTGGAGTCTGGGCATCACCTGGCTCTCTTAAGACATTGTAAAAATAGTGCGGACTCGGTTTGTTAGTACAATCTAGAGATAGCTTAGCAAAATAAGAGGCGCCAGCTTCTGAAAGTGTATAGCGACCATCGGCTTGATTAGAAACTAATGAAATACCTGCTGTTTGAGCAACAACAAGGTGGGCGCAAAAAAGCACCGCTGTCATGAAGGAAATTTTGAGCATGGGTAGTTGAGTTTAAGATTTAAGCGGTTTCTTAAAACCGTTTTTAAAGATAGATAATGACTCAGTACCAATACCAACGATAGATATTATATTGAGAGGAAATTCTAATAATACGTGAGAAAAACTCAGGAAGAAAAGCAGGCTTAGACCCAAGGAGTAATCATAGGCATAGAATACACAAGCAGCCAACCAGGTAATGATGACGGCTAAAAAACGAACCTTAGGTACTTTGTGCCAACGGATGATTTCTGTTTTACTGAACCAATTGAGGTAGTGGTATAAATAAGCAAAAGCGATGAAGCGCATCAGCATGATACCTACTTCCGAATAATAAATTTGAGCATCCATTTCCTTTTTGGTTCTGGACTTCATAACAGATCTTGGCATCGGCTCAAAGCGATACTCATTGATGCTTTTGATGTATCGGCTTGAAGTATCAAAGAAATAAAGCAAGTGATCATATTGAAATTGAGGTGCTAAATTCGCTATATTGATGGGCATCGGCTTGACAACAAAAGCTGCTCCTTTGATTTTTTTAATTGAGTCAACGTGCGCTTCAAATTTGGCTGAATCAATGATGCCTTGCCCCACAAAGTATTTTTTATTTCCCTCTTTAGTGATGATATCGAGGTATTCTTGGTTGCTCAGCTTTTGCTCTTCAATGAGT
>JBILTD010000187.1:0-3716 GCA_044371695.1 Crocinitomicaceae bacterium
TAGCACAGCCGACGAAGTACCGGTGTTTGAAACAGATTTACGTATCAAAATCAATGCACATCCTAAAGGTAAACGCGTTCTTTGGGCCGGATTCCAAAAAGATATGCAGGCTGTTTATGCGGCCGCCGATTTAATCATCATGCCTTCCGCTTTCGAAACTTTTGGCATGGCTACACTTGAAGCACTCGGCACGTGCTGCCCTGTGGTTGGATCTAATACCGGCGGAACCTCAGAATTACTTGAATTATACGGCGGTGGTTTAACTTTTAAAAAGGAGCGTCAGGAAGATTTATCCGAACAAATTGATCAAGTATTAAAAGGTGCTTTTCCGGCAGTGAAAATTGAGCAACTCAAACAACATTTCAGCTTTGAGCACGTTTGTGAGCAAATTGAAAATAAAGTGCTCATTTAGGTTTGCGCTCAATTTTATTTAAATTCGTCTAATGGACCTCTACGCTTCCAAACAACGCTGGAAATTTTTACTCATTCTGCTTTCTTTACTGATCGTTGGTGCGAGCTTGTTTTATTCCAATCAAAGCATCCGTAAAATTGGGGTGCGCGAGCGCAACAAAGCGCAACAATGGGCCATTGCGCTACGCAAAAAAGCAGAACTCGTCGATTTAAGCAGTCAAATTTTTACAGCACTCCAAGAAAAGGAGCGTCAAAAGATGGAGCTTGTTGTACGTGCCAACCGAACACTACTAGATGCTTCTGATTTGAGCATGAGTCAAGATGTAGATTTTGCTTTAGATATTATCGAAGCCAACAAAGACATTCCCTTTATTTTACTGAATGACGACGGGAGCATTTCTCAATCGAGAAATATAGATTCAAGTATAGATAAAACTGCTATTGCTGCTTTAGCCAAAAATTGGATTTCAGAGGGGCGTTCCTACAAAATTCAGGTCTTTGAAGACATGTATATGACGCTTTGCCATGGTTTTTCAAAAGAACTTTTGCGTTTACAAGCACATTCAGACTCTTTGATTCAGTCTTTCAATGCAGACTTAACCGATCAAAAGAATTTGCTGCCTGTTTTACTCTACGATCCGCATCATAAAAAAGTCGTTGCCAGTAACTTACCAAAGAAAGCCTTGGCGCCAAAAAAATTAGCCCAAACAATGGCTGCAATGGCTAAGCAGTATCCGCCAACTGAATTAACCTATAACGGAGAAAGTAAATTACTCTATTTAAAAGACAGTGAAGAAGTACAACAACTGTTTTGGCTTCCATACCTTCAATTTGGAATCCTTGGCCTGATTGTCCTTATTGGTTACCTTTTGTTTTCCATGTACCGCAAGGCCGAACAAAATCAAGTTTGGGCCGGAATGGCCAAAGAAACAGCGCATCAACTCGGCACACCGTTATCATCTATGATGGCTTGGGTGGCTTATCTTGAACAGCAAGATATTGACCCTATGATTCCAAGAGAAATGCACAAAGACCTGGAGCGTTTGGAAAAAATCACAGATCGCTTTTCAAAAATTGGCTCTGGGGCAAAGCTCATTGAAGCGGATCTTGCGCAAACGATTGAAAACAATTTGAATTACCTCAAAGCCAGGCTCTCACAAAAAGTGGACATCCAATTTGAACTGAAGGGCGAGCGGCCGTTAATGGTCCAACACAATGCCTCCTTGATTGAATGGGTCATTGAAAATATATGCAAAAATGCTGTAGATGCCATGGAAGGAATTGGTTCTTTGCGCATTGAAGTCTTGGAAGTAGCCGAGTGGGTGCATATTGATATTTCTGACACGGGCAAAGGACTCACGCCTAAGCAATTCAAAACCATTTTTGAGCCAGGATACTCTACTAAAAAACGCGGTTGGGGGCTAGGGCTTACTTTAGTTAAGCGCATCGTAGAAGAATACCACAAAGGCAAAGTGTTTGTTTTGCAATCTGAACCCGAAAAAGGCACAACATTCAGAATCAGCTTGCCGCACTAGACCGCAAGCAACATTATTCTAATTATCTTTACGACTCAAATTAAGACTATGGAATCGCTTATCCTGACCGAAGTTCGCAATCAAATTGCCTATATCACCATTAACCGCCCGCAACAGCTCAATGCGCTCAATAAAGATACCATTGCAGCCTTGCACGATGCACTTAAAACAGCTAATGATGATACCGCTGTGCGCGTGATTATTTTAACCGGCAGTGGTGAAAAAGCATTTGTTGCCGGAGCCGACATCAAAGAATTTGCAGACTTCAATATTGCACAAGGCGGAGAATTGGCGCAACACGGACAAGCTTCTTTATTTGATTTCATTGAAAATTTATCTACACCTGTTATCGCTGCCGTCAATGGCTTTGCATTAGGTGGTGGCTTAGAATTGGCGATGTCAGCACATATTAGAATTGCAAGTTCAAACGCAAAAATGGGTTTGCCGGAAACTTCACTTGGAGTTATACCAGGCTACGGAGGCACACAACGCCTCGCACAACTGATTGGTCGCGGTAAAGCCAACGAACTCATTTTTACAGCCGGAATGCTTAAAGCTGACGAAGCCCTACAATGGGGTCTTGTGAATGCTGTTGTCGAACAAGAAGAACTTATAGGGCATTGCGAAACAATTGCTGCCAAGATTGTCAATAATTCACCTTTAGCTATTGCTGCAGCAATCAAATGTGTCAACGCTGGTTTTCAAGATGGTGTCAATGGCTATCATGTTGAAATTGAAGAATTTGGCAAATGTTTCGGCACCAAAGATTTCAAAGAAGGTACTACCGCATTTCTAGAAAAACGCAAGCCAAACTTCAATGCTTAATGGCTAACCCGATTCGGAAACTAGCTGGGCAAACCGCCATTTACGGCCTACCATCAATTGTTGGGCGCTTGCTCAACTATTTACTAGTTCCGCTGCACACATTCTACTTCGCAAAAACCGCCGACTACGGTGTCATTTCTGAATTATATGCATGGGTAGCTTTTTTGATTGTGCTGCTCACCTTCGGCATGGAAACAGCTTTTTTTCGCTTCTTACAAAATGAAGGCGACAAAGAAAAGGCCTACAATACCGCTTTTTGGTCGGTTGTTGGGGTCAATATCGTTTTTTACGCCACGCTGTTGTTTTTCAATAATGACATCGCTAATGCCTTGCTTTTTGAGGGCCACAACGAATATGTCGTATTGTTGGGAAGTATCGTCATGATTGACGCCATTACTGCCTTGCCCCTTGCCAAACTGCGTGCTGAAGAAAAAGCCTTGCGTTTTGCGAGCATCCAAATGCTAAGCATCGGGCTCAATATTGGGCTTAACCTGATTGCCATGATTTTCTTCTTCAGTGCAGAACGCCCAGAAGAAGGCATCTTATTCATTCTATTAGCCAATCTTGTTGCGTCTTTAGCCAAGCCAATCCTACTTTACGATCATATTTTTAGAGTGCGCTTTATTAAAGATTGGGCCTTGTATAGACGCATGTGGATTTATGCTGTTCCGCTCGTCATTGCAGGTTTTGCCGGCATCATCAATGAAACCTTTGACAGAATTTTACTGAAGCATTTACTTTACGACCCGGCTATTCCTGAATCCTTAACTTATGCTGAATCACAGGTAGGTATTTACAGCGCTTGCTACAAATTAGCCATGCTGGTCACCATTATTTTACAGGCCTATCGCTACGCAGCTGAACCTTTTTTCTTCCGTCAAATGCAAAACCAAGACCGCAACACGGTCTATGTCAAGGTCATGAATCTTTTTGTAGCAATGGTTT